>CAXTUK010000284.1:0-3678 GCA_964247395.1 uncultured Acetobacteraceae bacterium | reverse complement strand
CGAGCAGCGTCCGGTTCGCGCGTGGCAAGGTCGGCGGCCTGCCGGCAACTCTGATGTTCGTGGCGAGCGCCGGGCAACAAGCCGGCCAGTACCGGATCGCCACCTACCGGCTGGTGACCGACGGCGAGGACGGCAGCGGACTGAGCGCCGTCTTCGACCCGATCCGCACCGTGACGCCGGAACGGGCGTTCTGTTCACCCGGCGAGGCATTGGACGACGTCGAGGACCTCGACCCTGAGCCCGGGGATGGCTGCCCGCGCGCGTGAGGCTCCGATCCTCGTCTCCGCTCAAAAATCGAAGCAGCGGCCCTTTCGTTCCCAGTCGCCGTAACGTGTCGGCTCAGGGCCTTTCGGTCCGCCGATCTCGGCCGGACGCTCCTCGTCCGGCTTCTCGGGCGTGGGCTCGCTCGGCTTGCGCTCTTCGGTCATCCACGGGAGATCGCGACAGGGGCCGGCGGCGTCAAGCCACGGCAACCGTCGGCGACGCGCGCTGTTGTGTGCCGGACCGCAGGGGAGAGAACGCCATGCCAGCGCTGAGACGGATCAACATCGCCGAGAACGTCGCCATTCCGCAGCTGGGATTGGGCGTATTCCAGGTGTCGGACGACCAGGCGGCGGACGCGGTCTCGACCGCGATCGAATGCGGCTATCGCAGCATCGACACCGCCGCGATCTACAAGAATGAGCGCGGCACCGGCGAAGGGATCCATCGGGCGGGGCTCGCGCGCGACGAGATCTTCGTCACCACCAAGCTCTGGAACGACCGCCACACCGACGCGCGCGCGGCGCTGACCGAGAGCCTCGGGAAGCTCGGCCTCGACCGTGTCGACCTCTACCTGATCCATTGGCCGGTGCCGAAGAACGACGACTACGTCGCGGCGTGGCGTTCGCTGGTGCAGTTGCGCGACGAGGGGCTCACCCGTGCGGTGGGCGTGTCGAACTTCACCGAGGCGCATCTCGACCGGGTGATCGACGAGACGGGCGTGATCCCGGCGATCAACCAGGTCGAGCTGCACCCCTATCTGCAGCAGCCCGCATTGCGCGAGTTCATGATCAAGCACGGCGTCACCGCCGAGGCCTGGAGTCCGATCGGGCAAGGCAAGGGACTGCTCGACGATCCGCTGTTCGCGCGGCTCGCGGGGAAGCACGGCAAGACGCCGGCGCAGATCGTGCTGCGCTGGCACCTGCAGTTCGGGCATGTGGTGATCCCGAAATCGGTGACGCCGTCACGCATCCGCGAGAATATCGAAGTCACCGATTTCGAGCTCGACAGCGCGGACATGGACGCGATCGCGGCCCTCGACCGCGGCGCCCGGCTGGGACCCGACCCGAACAAGTTCGGCTGATCGCCGGGCTTGGCCCATCGGGACGGCCGGCTGCTCGCGGTGCCGGCCGTGATCGTGGGCATGGCGTCGTTCCAGGCCGGTGCGTCGCTGGCCAAATCCCTCTTCGCGGTGTTCGGCGCGTTCGGGACGGTCGGCTTGCGTGTCGGTCTCGCGTCCCTCGTCCTGTGCGCGATATGGCGACCCTGGCGCGTGCGGCTCGACCGCGAGACTGCCGCCGCGGTACTGCTTTACGGCGTGTCGCTCGGCGCGATGAACGCCTGCTTCTATCAGGCCCTGGCGCGCCTCCCGCTCGGGATCACGGTGGCGATCGAGTCGCTCGGTCCGTTGGCGGTGGCGCTCGCCGGATCCCGCCGCCGGCTCGATCTCGGCTGGGTCCTCCTCGCCGGCGCCGGGATGCTCCTGCTCCTGCGCCCGCACGCAGCGATCCCGCTCGACCCGCGCGGCCTCGGGTTCGCCGCCTTGGCGGCCGCCGGATGGGCCGCTTACATCCTGGCCGGGATACGGCTCGGGCGGCTGATGCCGGCCGGTCCCGCGACCGCGCTCGGCATGCTCGTTGCCGCCTGCCTGCTGGTCCCGGCCGGGCTCGCCGCGATGCGTCCCCTGCTCGGCTCGACCCGGCTGATGGCGGTGGCAATCGCGGTGGCGATGCTATCGAGCGCGCTGCCCTACGTGCTGGAGCTCGCGGCGATGCGCCGCATGACGGCGCGCGGCTTCGGCATCCTGATGAGCGCCGAGCCGGCCGTCGCCGCGCTGTCGGGCATGATACTGATCGGCGAGCGGCTGGCGCCCGTGCGCTGGCTCGGGATCCTGCTGATCATGGCGGCGTCGGCAGGCAGCGTGTTCTCGGGTGAGGCCAGGGCAGGTGGGGGACACTGAAGCGTGCACGCATGGGCTTTGCAATCGGCCCCGGACCGCTCCATCTCAGGACTGGCATTGCGAAAGGACAGTCGACATGCGCATCGTTCTGGGCGGCGACAGCGCCGGCGAACCCCTCGTCAAGGTCCTGACCGCACATCTGAAGGAGAAGGGCGAGCACGAGGTGGTCGACCTTTCGCAGCCTGAGGCGGGAGCGAATGAGTTCTACGCCGAGCTGACCGACCGGGTGACCAACAAGCTCCTGGCCGGCGAGTTCGACCGCGGCATCCTCGTCTGCGGCACCGGCATCGGCGTCTCAATTTCTGCCAACAAGGTCCGCGGCATTCGGGCGGCGCTCACCCACGACACCTATTCGGCGGAGCGCGCCGCGTTGAGCAACGACGCCCAGTTCATCACGATGGGCTCGCGCGTCATCGGGCCGGAACTCGCCAAGGCGGTGGTGGACACCTTCCTCGCCAACACCTACGACCCGGCCAGCCGTTCGGCGCCGAACGTCAAGGCGATCAACGAGCTCGACACCAAATACGCACGCGCGTCCTGAAGGTGCGATCGTTCTGCCGATGAACGGACCGTGATCGTGTCCGCGTGAAGCCAATGCTAGGCTTTTCCCACCCAAGTGGGAGCGGCTTATGGAACGTGTGGTGTCTGTCTTTTCCGGCGACGATCTTCTTCTCGATACGGCCGCCGCGTCATCGCTTCGGGCGCGCGTCGAGGCTGTTCTCTCCGGCGAGGACGTCGCCGTGCTCGACTTCAGCCAGGTGAACGGCGTCTCGACCGAATTCGCCGACGAACTGCTCGCACCGCTCTTCGACCGGCTAGGAGCCTCGATGCCCGACCGCGTGCTGCTCGATCACTGCTCGGCCTCGGTGCTGAACGACCTCAAGAACGTGGCCGAGACGCACCGGCCCGTGCCGACCGAGCATCGCCCGAGCATCCGCCGCGGCCGGCACGCCGCCTGATCCTGCCCTCGGCCAGGATGGAGGAGCGCCGCGCGGCCGCGGTCACCGACCGGCTCGACCCGTCCCGCCAGACCATGCCTCTCGATCGCGTGTTCTGGAGCCATTTCTCGCCCAATCTTGGGCCAGGCGGCTGGGTCACCGGCGTGCTCCTCGTCCATCTCGGCCTCGATCTGCGCACCGGCCTGCTCGCGATCCTGGTCGGCAACCTCCTCGGCGCGCTCCCGGTCGCCCTGGCGGCCGTGATCGGCCCGGTTACCGGCCTGCCGCAGATGGAGTCCGCGCGGCGCGCCTTCGGCCGCGACGGCATCCGGCTACCTGCCTTCCTGAACTGGATCTACTGCGTCGGCTGGGATGCGGTGAACAACGTGCCAGCCGCCGCCGCCCTGCTCGCCCTGCTCGCGATGGCCTCCTTCTCGGTCCCGTTCGCGCTCGGCGTCGCCGCTCTCGCCGTCGCCCAGATGATCGCCAGCATCTATGGTCACGACGTCGTCCAGACAC
>CAXTUK010000283.1:0-3685 GCA_964247395.1 uncultured Acetobacteraceae bacterium | reverse complement strand
GCCGGAGGCAACGAACAGGGCGGCCGCCAGCATGATCTGGGCCAGATGGCCGAGACCGATGCCGCTGCCGAGAAGCGCGAAACCCACCGGCTGCGGCAGCGCGCCGATGGCGGTCGCGAGCGCGAAGGCGCCGACCGGGACGGCCGACAGGCCGGCGACCAGGCTCACCATGAGGCTGCTGCCGACGGGCAGCAGCCTTAGCGTCAGGATGGCGGTAAAGGGATTGTCGCCGAGGAACCGGTCGGCCGACGCCAGTCGCGGAAAGCGCGCCAGCAATCGCAGTCGCGCCCAGTCGCGTGCGGCCAGCCTGACCCAGAGGAAATCGGCCAGACAGCCGGTCAGCGTCGCGGCGAGGGCCAGGCCGGTGCCAGCGGGGGCGCCGAAGGCGAGGCCACCCGCGAAGCAGACCGCCTGGCGAGGCAGGCCGATCGCGCAGGCGACCGCGCCCAGCCCGACGAATTCGGCGACGCCGGCGATGCCGCCGGTGGCGAGCGAGCGAGCGAAATCGCCGTGCGCGAGCCCCGGCGCCAGCCAGCGCAACGCCAGACCGGCCAACGCCAGTCCGCCAGCCAGCAGCAGCGAGCGTGACAGGGCTTTCATCACACTGGCGCTACACCCCGACTATGGCGGCGGCAAGGCGGCGGCATCGGTCGTCACCATCCGTCACACCCCGCTTGCTTTGTGGCGCGGAGGAGAAATATCGAACCTCATGCCGTTCGATCCAACGCCCCCCTCGGGTGCCCATGATCGCCGCCTGGCCCGGGACAGGGCGCAGGTCTCAACGTGGCTGTTCACGATCTGCGCGATGTTCCTGGTGATGATCGCGCTCGGCGGGGCCACGCGCCTGACCGGATCGGGCCTCTCGATCATGGAGTGGGCGCCGCTGTCGGGCGTGCTGCCGCCGGTCACGCATGCGGCATGGTCACATCTCTACGGACTCTATCAGCAGACTCCTCAGTACCGGCTCGAGCATGCCGGTTTCGGAATCGACGGGTTCCGGCACATCTTCTGGCTCGAATGGATCCACCGATTCTGGGGCCGGCTGATCGGGATCGTCTTCATCGTGCCGCTGGTGGTGTTCGCGATCCGGCGGCAGATTCCGCGCCGTCTGATCCCGCGCCTGCTGCTGCTGTTCGCGATCGGTGGCCTGCAGGGCGCGGTCGGCTGGTTCATGGTGGCCTCGGGGTTTTTCCCCGACAGCACGGCAGTGGCGCCGGCGCGGCTGGTCGTCCATCTGAGCCTGGCCCTGGTATTGTTCGTGGCGATCCTGTGGACCGGGTTGTCGGTACGCATGCCCTATCCGGCAGGGGTCCGTGGCGGCCGCAACACGCTCGGACTGGCGCAGCTCGCGACAGGGCTCACGGCCTTGACGATCGTGGCGGGCGGGTTCGTCGCCGGAACGCATGCGGGCTTCGTCTACAACGAGTTTCCGCTGATGGGCGGACACTTGGTGCCGCTGGCCTACGGCTCGCTCGAGCCATTCTGGCGCAACCTGTTCGAGAACACCGCCGCGGTGCAGTTCGACCATCGCGTGCTGGCGACGCTCACGACGGTCGCGGTCGCGGCGGCGGTGATCGTGGGCCTGCGCGCAAGGCTGCCGGCGCTGCCGCGTCGTGCGCTGATGGCGCTGGTCGCGGCGGTTGCGTGCCAGTATGCGTTGGGAGTGACGACGCTGCTGACCCATGTGCCCATGGCGCTCGGGACGCTGCATCAGGGAGTGGCGGTATTGCTGTTGAGCGCGTTGATCGTCACGCTGCATTCGTTGCGCGGGGCGCGATAAGGGGCGGAGCCCCGCGGAAAGGAACACATGGGCGCGCTCTCCACCACGGACCGGCTGTTCTTCGATCGAGCGGAGCTTGGCCGCGACGACGCCGAGCGGCTGCTGGGCGAGACGCTGCAGGGCGTCGACGACGGCGAGCTGTTCCTCGAATATCGGGAGAGCGAGGTCATCGCCCTCGACGACGGCGTGATCAGGAACGCGAATTTCGACACCTCCTCGGGGTTCGGACTTCGCGCGGTGCTGGGCGAGGAGCAGGGCTACGCGCACTCGGGCGATATTTCGCATGCGGCGCTGAAGCGGGCCGCCGAGGCGGTCGCAGGCGTCAAGCGCGGCCGGTCCGGCACCTGGGCGGAGGCGCCGAGGGCCACGAACCGGCTCCTCTACACGGACGTGAACCCTCTTTCGGATGGCGATTTCGGCGAGCGTGCGGCACTGCTCGGCCAGCTCGATGCTTTCGCCCGTGGTCGCGACCCGCGGGTGGTGCAGGTGTCGGCGTCGCTGGCCGCCGAGTGGCAGGCGGTGCAGATCATGCGTGCCGATGGGACGCGGGTCGCCGACCTGCGGCCGCTGGTGCGGCTCAACGTGTCCGTGGTAGTCGAGCGCGACGGCAAGCGCGAGAGCGGCAGCCATGGACTGGGCGGCCGGACGGATTACGGGCGCGTGCTGGGCGAGACCACCTGGCAGCACGCGGTGGACGAGGCGTTGCGGCAGGCGGCGGTCAAGCTCGACGCGGTGCCGGCCCCGGCGGGCGAGATGGAGGTGGTGCTCGGCAATGGCTGGCCGGGGATCCTGCTGCACGAGGCGATCGGGCATGGGCTGGAGGGCGACTTCAACCGCAAGGGAACCTCCGCCTTCGCAGGGCTGCGCGGCAAGCGGATCGCCTCGCCCGGCGTCACGGTGGTCGATGACGGGACGATCGCCGATCGGCGCGGCAGCCTGAGCGTGGACGACGAGGGGACGCCGACCTCGCGGACGGTGCTGATCGAGGACGGGATCCTGGTGGGCATCATGCAGGACCGGCTGAACGCGCGGCTGATGAGCGAGGCGGCGACCGGCAACGGGCGCCGGCAGAGCTATGCCCACACGCCGATGCCGCGGATGACCAACACGATCATGCTGGACGGGACGCACACGCGCGACGAGATGATCCGTTCGGTCAAGCGCGGGCTCTACGCCGTGAATTTCGGCGGCGGGCAGGTCGACATCACGTCCGGCAAGTTCGTCTTCGCGGCGAGCGAGGCCTATCTGGTCGAGGATGGCCGGGTGACCGCGCCGGTGAAGGGCGCCACGCTGATCGGCAACGGACCGGACGCGCTGACCAGGATCAGCATGGTGGGTGACGATCTCGCCCTCGATCCGGGCATCGGCGTCTGCGGCAAGCAGGGACAGGGCGTGCCGGTGGGTGTGGGCCAGCCGACGCTGAAGATGACCGGGCTGACGATCGGCGGCACCGCGGGCTGAGCGCCTTCCGCGACGCCGCGTTGCGCCGACTGCCGGTCGAGGCCACCGGCGAAGGGGTGACGCTTCGACGCGTGCTCGGGTTGTGGCAGCTCACCGCGATCGGGCTCGGCGCGATCATCGGCGTCGGCATCTTCGTGCTGACCGGGCTGGTGGCGGCGACGACGGCCGGCCCGGCGGTGGTGCTATCGTTCCTGATTGCCGGCGCGGCGAGCGGGGCGGCCGCACTCTGCTACGCGGAATTCGCGGGCATGATCCCGCGCGCCGGCAGCGCCTACACCTATGCCTATGCGACGCTGGGTGAGCTCGCGGGCTGGATCATCGGCTGGGACCTGCTGCTCGAATACGCGCTGATCGTATCCGTCGTGGCGATCGGATGGTCGGGCTATGTCCGTTTGCTGCTGGAAGCGGCGGCCCTGGCGCTGCCGGCCTGGGCGGGTGCGGTGC
>CAXTUK010000282.1:0-3688 GCA_964247395.1 uncultured Acetobacteraceae bacterium | reverse complement strand
ACCCACATTCGCGGATTTGCAGTCCGCTGCATCACCACTCTGCCACCGGACCGGCGTGGGTTCTGCGGTATCGGCCATCGCCGAGCGGCCGGTCAAGGCCCGCGATCTCCGCCGGTGAGAATACAAGCCGCGGGGAATCTGCTCTAAAGCCCGGGCGCGCCGGGGAAAGGGATGATCGCCCGAATGTCGACCGACTTCACGCTCGCGAGGAACAAGATGGTCGACGGCCAGATCCGGCCCGTCCGTGTCAGCGATCCGCGCCTCATCCAGGCGATGCGCAACCTGCCGCGCGAGCATTTCGTCCCGGCCCAACTGCAAAGCCTCGCCTATGCCGATCGCGCGATCGATCTCGGCCGGGGCCGCTCCATCATGGAGCCTCGCGTGCTCGCCCGCCTGGTCCAGCTCGCGCAGCCGAAACGCGGCGAACGCGCGCTGGTCGTCGGCGTCAACACCGGCTACGGCGCGGCCCTGCTCGCCTCGCTCGGGCTCGATGTCACGGCACTCGAGGAGGACGAGAGCCTGCTCGCCTCCGCCCGCGAGGCCGTCGCCTCGACCAGGCTCGGGGTCACGTTCCATTTCGGCCGGCTTGCCGACGGCCTGCCCGGATCCGGTCCCTTCGACGTCGTCCTGGTCGAGGGCGGCGTCGCCATCCTGCCGCCCTCCATCGAGCGGCTGGTCGCACACGGACATGGGCGCCTCGTCACGGTGATGCTCGAACGCGCCGGCGGCCGCGGCGTGCTGGCCGAGCACTCCACGGGCGGCCTTCGCGCACGGCCGCACTTCGATGCGGCCGCGACCTTGTTGCCCGGTTTCGACAGGCCGGCCGGCTTCAGCTTCTGAGGCGGCTTCGGCACGCGGCGTCACTGGCAGTCGCCCGGGCTCTATGGCAGAAACGGGCCGCTGGGTGTTGGGGGCGGACGATGAACAGGTCTCAAGCAACGTTCGGGTTCGCAATTCTCGGCAGCTCGGCGCTCGCCGCCACCGCGTCGGCCGATCCGTCGAACGACCCGCCGCTGCTGGTCCCGCACACGCTCCAGCAGGCGCTCGCCCAGGCCTACCTCACCAATCCGCAGCTGCAGGCCGAGCGCGCCAATCTCCGCTCCGTCGACGAAGGCGTTCCCACCGCACTCGCCGGCTGGCGCCCGACGGTCCAGCTCTCGGGCGCCGGCACCCAGTACGGCGAGACCTTCAGCGAGCAGCCCGGCGGGGTGACGTCCTTCGGGGTCGGTACGCAAACCGCCGGGACCGCGGGTCCGGGTCAGCAGGGGTTCGGACGCCTGCCGCTTCCCGGCGGCTCCGATCCGGGTGCGACCCGGACCTTCGTCAAGCCGCTCGGCTACCAGCTCACCGCCCAGGTCACCCAGCCGCTCTACAATGGCGGCCGAACCACCGCGAGCACCCACGAGGCGGTCAACAAGGTCCTCGCCGAACGCGCCAACCTGATCGCCACCGAGGAGACCGTCCTGTTCAACGTCGTGCAGGCCTATGTCGGGGTGATCGAGGACAAGCAGCTGCTGCAGCTGCAGATCAACAACGAGCAGGTGCTGGCCGAACAGCTTCGCGCCACCCAGGACCGCTTCAAGGTCGGCGAGATCACCCGCACCGACGTGGCTCAGGCCGAGTCGGCGCTCGAGAGCGCCCGGGCGCAGCGACAGAGCGCGGAGGGCACCCTGCTCACCGCCAACGCCACCTATCTCCAGCAGGTCGGCACGCCGCCGCCCGACACGCTCGTCGACCCGCAGCCGCTGCGCCTGCCGGTCAAGACCGAGCAGGAAGCGATGGTACAGGCCGTCGAGAACAACCCGAACGTCGTCTACCAGCTGTTCCAGGAGGCCGCCGCGCGCGACGCGGTCGACGTCGCCTTCTCCGCCGTCATGCCGAAACTCTCGCTGCAGGGCGAATACTTCAAGCAGGTCAACCAGGGCTCGACGGGCTTCCAGACCGAGGGCGCCGAAGGGCTGCTCAACCTGACCTTCCCGCTCTACCAGGGCGGCTCCGAATACGCCGCCATCCGCCAGGCGAGACAGACCGAGCAGCAGCAGCACCGGACGGTGGACGAGGCGCGGCGCACCGCGCTGCAGACCTCGGTCGCTTCGTGGGAGACGCTGATCTCGACGCGCGCCGCCGTCGTGAGCGACCACGCCGCGATCCGCGCCGGCTTCGTGGCGCTCGACGGCGTCGAGCGCCAGGCGATCGTCGGCACCAGCACCACGCTCGAGGTGCTCCAGCAGCAGCAGACGCTGTTGAACGCGCAGACCGCGCTGGTGCAGAACCTGACGACGCTCGTCACCGCATCCTATCAGGTCGCCCAGGCGCTCGGTCGCCTGACGGCGACCGACCTCAATCTCGACGCGCCGCATTACGACGAGACCGCCTACTATGAAGCGGTCAAGGACCGGCTCTGGGGCACCAACGACTATGCCGTCAAGCAGCCCGGACGCTGACCGGCTGGGGGACAGGGCGAATGGACGAGCGCGAGCGACCTGACCACGACCAGGGTATTCTCGACACCGTGCGTCGCATCCTGAGCGAGGACCAGGGCCACAGCCCGGAGGCCCGCAGCCCCGAAGCGCGCCCCGAACCGGGGGTCGAGGCGCGGCTCGCCCCCGACAGGTCGAATGCAGCCGCCGACGACGATGACGTGCTCGAGCTGGAGCCCACGATGATGATCGATCAACCCTCTGCGACGTCGCGCCCGGTGGACTCGGAGCGGCAGCTCGTCGGCGGACAGGCCGAGCAGGACGCGCGCCAGTCGCTCGGCTCGCTTCGCAACCTGATGCGCGAGCAGCGGGCGCCGCTCACCCACCGGGACGGCCCCAGCATCGAGGACATCATCCGCGAGGAGATCCGCCCGCTGCTGCGCGAGTGGCTCGACTCCAACCTGCCGCCGCTCGTCGAGCGGGTGGTGCGGTCCGAGATCGCCCGCATCGTCGATCGCGACGGCGCCTAGAATGATCGGGCCGTTCGTGTCGGGGGCACGCTGAAGCGCTGGAAGTCCGGGCACAGCAGCCGCGCGACGCCAGGTGCAGCCGAGCCGATCCGGCCGATCACCGCCGTCCGTTGCTCGTCAGGCACCGCACTCCAGCAGACCTCCAGCAATCCGAGATCCGCCTCCAGCCGGTCAGCCAGTTCCTCGATCCCGTCCCGGTTGCTTGCATGCACGGCATCCATACCCTGCTCTCGCTCTCGACCCGATCATCTCAGTCTGGGGCCGTCTCTATCAAGATTTCGTGAACGTGGGTTCGCCGATGCTCGACAAGCTGTTCATTCCGGCCGACGTGGAAGCGCCGCTCTACCGCGAGTGGGAACGCAGCGGCGCCTTCGCCGCGGGGACCGCCTCGAACGCGGCACCGTTCACCATCATGATCCCGCCGCCGAACGTCACCGGCAGCCTGCATGTCGGTCACGCGCTCGACATGACGCTGCAGGACGTGCTCGTCCGTGTCGCCCGCATGCAGGGCCGCGACGCGCTCTGGCAGCCGGGCACCGATCACGCCGGCATCTCCACCCAGCTGATGGTCGAACGGCAGCTCGCGGCGGAAGGCACCAGCAGCCAGGTGCTCGGGCGGGAGGCGTTCCTGGAACGCGTCTGGGCCTGGAAGCGGCAGCATGGCGGCGCGATCACCGGACAGCTTCGCCGCCTCGGCGCCTCGCTCGACTGGCCGCGCGAACGCTTCACCATGGACGA
>CAXTUK010000281.1:0-3698 GCA_964247395.1 uncultured Acetobacteraceae bacterium | reverse complement strand
GCCGGGGATGGGAAAGACGGCGCTGGCGACGAAGATCGCGTTCGGGGCGGCGCAGGGACTGCTGCGGGAGGCGCGCGAGCGCGGCGGCGGCACGCTGCCGACCGGCACGGTCGCAATCTTCTCGCTCGAGATGAGCTCCGAGCAGCTCGCGACGCGGCTGCTGTCGGAGGAGTCGCGGGTGGGGAGCGAGCGGATCAGGCGCGGCGAGCTCAACCAGCGCGATTTCGATCGGTTCGTGCAGGTGTCGCGGGAACTGGCGCTGCTGCCGCTGCTGATCGACGACACGCCGGCGCTGACGCTGTCGGCGCTGCGCACGCGCTGCCGGCGGCTGGCGCGGACGCGCGGGCTGTCGCTGGTGGTGGTCGACTACCTGCAGCTGATGCGGCCGGCGCTCGGGACCCGGCCGGAGAACCGGGTGCTGGAGATCAGCATGATCACGCAGGGGCTGAAGGCGATCGCCAAGGAGCTCGAGGTGCCGGTGCTGGCGCTGAGCCAGTTGTCGCGCGCGGTGGAGAGCCGGGAGGACAAGCGGCCGCAACTGTCGGATCTGCGCGAGTCGGGCTCGATCGAGCAGGACGCGGATGCGGTGATGTTCGTCTATCGCGACGAGTACTACCTGCAGCAGCGCGCGCCCAAGCAGATGGCGTTCGACAACGAGGACAAGTTCCAGGCCGCGCTGGACAAGTGGCAGCGCGACCTCGAGCAGGTGCACAACAAGGCGGAACTGCTGCTGGAGAAGCAGCGGCATGGGCCGACGGGGAAGATCGACCTGTTCTTCGAGGGGGAGTTCACGCGCTTCGCCGATCTCGATACGGTGCACGGCATGGGACGGTGAGGGCCGAGCGTCGGAACTTCTTCCGCCGATCCGACCTTTTCCTGGGCAAGAACAAGGGAACCGTCCCGAGGGAGAAGCCTCATGGTCGCCATCGCGCCAGCCATCGGATCGCGCCGTCCCGCGGCGGGGCCCGCCAAGCTCACCTCCCGGGCGCTCGTGGTCTGCGTGCTGGCCGCACTCGCCGGACTGATGTTCGGGCTCGATATCGGGGTGATCTCCGGCGCGCTGACCTTCATCGGCAAGCAGTTCCACGTCGCCAGCCGCACGCAGGAATGGATCGTCAGTTCGATGATGGCGGGCGCCGCGGCGGGAGCCTTGGTGGCGGCGCCGATGTCGTTGCGTCTGGGCCGGAAATGGTCGCTGATCGTCGCCGCGGTGATGTTCGTCGCGGGCTCGCTGGTGTGCGCGTTCGCACCGTCCGTGCTGGTTTTGATCGTCGGCCGGGTGGTGCTCGGGCTGGCGATCGGGATCGCCGCGTTCGTGGCCCCGCTCTACCTGTCGGAGGTCGCGTCCGAGCGGGTGCGGGGCGCGATGATCTCGCTCTATCAGCTGATGATCACGATCGGCATCTTCCTCGCGTTCATTTCCGACTCGCTGCTGAGCTACAGCGGCAACTGGCGGCTGATGCTCGGCATCATCGTGGTGCCGGGGGTGGTGTTCCTGGTCGGCATGTTCTTCGTGCCGGACAGTCCGCGCTGGCTGATGCTGCGCGGGCGGCCCGACGAGGCGCGCACGGTGATGGCGGAGCTCGGCCATCCGGACGCGCGGATCGAGGAGGAGGTGGCCGAGATCGAGGCGCAGCTGAAGGTCGAGCAGCAGGGCGCGCGGATGTTCCGCGGCAATGCCAACTTCCGTCGCTCGGTGTGGCTCGGGGTCGGGCTGCAGGTGATGCAGCAATTCACCGGCATCAACGTGCTGATGTACTACGCGCCGAAGGTGTTCCAGGGCGCGGGTTTCGGGCTGCACGCGGCGTCCTGGGCGACGGCGACGATCGGTCTGATCAACGTGCTGTCGACGTTCATCGCGATCGCGTTCGTCGACCGTTGGGGGCGCAAGCCGATCCTGACGGCGAGCTTCACGGTGATGGCGGTCAGCATGGCGATCGTCGGCACGCTGCTCGGCCTGGGCGTGCACAGCGAGACGATGCGGCTGGTGGTGGCGGCGATGCTGCTGGTGTTCATCATCGGCTTCGCGATGGGAGCGGGACCGCTGGTATGGATCCTGTGCGCGGAAATCCAGCCGCTGAAGGGCCGCGATTTCGGGATCGCGTGCTCGACCTTCACCAACTGGGCGGCGAACTGGGTGGTCGGCAACACCTTCCTGACGCTGCTCGCGACGATCGGCCAGGGCGGCACGTTCTGGCTGTTCGCGGTGCTGAACGCGGTGTTCATCCCGGTGGTGCTGCTGTTCGTGCCGGAGACCAAGGGGACGTCGCTGGAGTCGCTGGAGCGACGGTTGCTGGAAGGCCAGAAGCTGCGGCTGATCGGGCGGCAGCCGGGCGGTCGGCAGGTGCAGCCGGCAGAGTAGGATAACCCCGTTGGATGCGGACTGTTGCTTCAGAACGGCAGCAGGCGCTCATTCCATGTCACGTCTCTTCTCACCACTCTCGCGGGGCTGCCCACGGCAATGCATTGAGGTTCGATGGCTCCGGTAACCACGGAACCCGCACCGATGACGGAGCCATGCCCGATCTTCGCTCCTGGAAGGATCATGGAGCGAAAACCAACCCAGACGCGATCTTCGATCAGTATCGAGCGCGGAGGGTTTATTCGTCGGCCATCGCTGACACCGACGATCGAGTGCATGTCGGACACCATGAAATGCGTTTCGTCTGCGATCAGGCACCCGCGGCCGAGCGTGATGTCGGCGGCTTCGTGCATGGCGAAACTCGGTCGGCCAGAGAAGCCGGCCCCCTCGCCGATCGTCAAGCACGCTCCGTTGGAGACGTAGGCCCAGAGTCTGCCAAGCACGCATGACCCGCCGATGGCGACCTTCGATCCACCTGCGATCCGGATGTAGGGACTGCCCCAGGAGAGAGGTAGTTCTATGGCGACGGTGTTGCGATCCCCGTCGAATTCGATGACTCCATCTCCGGTTTCGATCGCACCATCCGGAACAATGACCTGATTGCCGCGCCCTCTGTCGACGATGGTGATCGGCATTCCTGGGTTCTCCGCATCCGGCTGCCTTCACCCGAACGCATGTGAAGCGCCGGAGAGTGCCTCCCCCGAGGTGAGAGAGATTGGAACCCTAACAAAGGATCGCCGCGCCGGCCAGATGTTGCCTTGCTTTCCGGCCATGTCCTGACAAAATGGCGTTAGAGGAACGGCCGTGTGGGATGTCGGCGCCATGTCTCTCCCCATCACTCCCGAGATGCTGACCCGATCTCGTTGGCAGTTTAGCCACCATGGCGGGCCTGTCGAAACGCCGGGATTGCAGTTCGCGGCAGACGGCACGATACGCAACTACGACCATCCCAACGAGCGGCGTTGGCTTCTCGAACAGAACGTTCTTTGTCTCTCGACGGAAGACAACACGGTGACAGTCAGGTTCGACACCGTCGAGAAACATGACGAGCGACTGGTGCTGTCAGGACGCCACATTCCCGACCCGGCGATCACTCTGTGTCTGGCGGAACAACCGCCTGGATGGGTCCGTCGGCCCGGAACGAAAGTCGACCTGGCCGAGCAGATACGAGATTTCGGCTGGAGCGTCGGCGATCACACCTACGGGCATCCTCGATTCTTCGAGGCCGAACGGGCACATTTCGCAGTCGGCAAATACACTTCGATGGCGAGCGGCGTCGTGATCGCCCTGGGAAACCACCGGATCGATACCGTGAGCACCTACCCGTTTGCAACGC
>CAXTUK010000280.1:0-3734 GCA_964247395.1 uncultured Acetobacteraceae bacterium | reverse complement strand
CTCCGCCTCCATCCGGGAGATCTCCCGCCAGATCGGACAATCCGCCGCGATGACCGGCCAGGCCGTCGAGGACACCAAGCGGACCGACGCCATCGTGCAGGCGCTCGCCGCGGGCGCGGAGAAGATCGGGCACGTGGTCGGCCTCATCACCGACATTGCGAGCCAGACCAACCTGCTCGCGCTGAACGCGACGATCGAGGCCGCGCGGGCGGGCGATGCCGGCAGGGGCTTCGCGGTGGTCGCCTCGGAGGTCAAGAACCTCGCGGCGCAGACCGCGAAGGCGACGCAGGAGATCAGTTCGCAGATCGAACAGATCCAGGGTGCGACGCGTGAAGCCGTCGTCTCGATCGAAGGCATCTCCCGCGTCATCGAAGGGCTCGGCGGGATCGCGACGGCGATCGCGGGGGCGGTCGAGGAGCAGGGGGCGGCCACCGCGGAGATCGCTCGGACCGCCCAGGAGACCGCGCACGCCACCGAGCAGGTCAGGCAGCGGATCACGACCGTGAGCGAGGCCGCCAACGACACCGGAGCGGCGGCGATGCAGGTTCTGGGATCGGCGTCCGACTTCTCCAGGAGGGCCGAGGATCTGTCCGGACAGGTGGTGACGTTCATGCGCAACGTGCGCGCGGTGTAGCCCACCGGATCGGTCCGCACGCGGAAAGGAACCGCCATGTGCCGATCGGGATCGAGCCGGTTGCGATCAGCCCCGGAAAGATGCGTCATGCGGTAGCGCCACGTGACGGCAAGAGGGAAGAGAATGATCGATGGTAACCCCGGACAATCCACATCGAGGCCGGGATTCTCCTCCTTCGACAGCTTTCTCGTCGTCGCGGCCCTCGTGCTCGCCTTCCAGTCGCTGGGCCCGATCCTGACGATCCCGCTTCACATCCCGCTCAACTACAACGAGGGCTGGAACGCGGTGCTCGACGCGCGAGCGGTGACGCCGGGCGCCGGACCGCTCTATCCGCCATCCGACAGCTTCCTCTTCGACAACTATCCGCCACTCGGCTTCTACGTGGTCGGAGCACTCGGCCGGTACGTCTTCGGCGACATGATCGTGGCGGGGCGTCTCGTCGCCCTTCTCTCGTTGTCGGGCGCTGCCTGGTTGATCGCGCTGTGCGTGCGCCGCCTCGGCGGCGATTGGCGAGGCGGCATGGCCGCCGGACTTCTTCTGCTGCTCTTCATCAACACCTATTTCCAGAAATATGTCGCCGTCGATGATCCGCAGTGGCTGGCTCACGCGATCATGCTGGCCGGCCTGGCGGTTGTCCTGCGCGGCGGCAACCTGCCCGTGGCACGGCTTGTCGCCGGCGCGCTGCTGATCACGACCGGCGCCTTCGTCAAGCACAATCTCGTCGCCCTGCCGCTGGCGGTGACGATCTGGCTGTTCTGCCTCGATCGTCGCGCCGGCCTGATCTGGTGCGCCGCCGCCATGATCGGCCTCGGGGCCGGGCTCGGCATCACCGCGGCGTTGCACGGCCGGGCCGCCTTCGACGACATCCTGTTCCATCACCGCGTATTCCGCCTCGGGCTGATGAAATACGCCGACCACGATCTGGAACCGATGCTGCCGATGGCCGCAGCCGCCTTCGTTCCGCTCTACGTCACATGGAAGAGAGATCCGGCGCGGAGCGCCAATGCACTGTTCCTGGCGCTGTTCGCCGCGACGGCACTCGTCACCGGCATCGCGCAACGAACCGGCGAGGGCGTCTACTACAACGCCCACTTCGAGACGTTGATCGCAGTGTGCCTCGGCTTCGGAGTGGCGGTGTCGCGTGCCTCCGGCACACCGATCCGATGGCGCAGGCACGCGATCGCACCGGTCGCGCTGTGCTGCTTCGCTGCCCTGCCGCTGATCGGTGCATGGCCCTGGCACTTGCCTCGTGCCTGGAACGACATCAGCGACCGCCGGGCGAGGGCGCAGGCGTGGCAGCCGGTGATCGCACAGATCGCGGCCACAAGGGGTCCGGTCGGCTGCCTGATGATCTCGCTGTGCTGGTGGGCGGGAAAGCCGTCCGCGATCGACATGTTCAACCTGTCGGAGGAGAGCGTCCTGGCCGGTGCCGCTCCGGCCGAGTTCCGCGCTGCCGTCGCCCGTCAGGATTTCGCGATGATCCAGGACGACCCGAAATCCTTCATCCACAACGATGCCGTGTCGAGACTGGGACACGACCCGATCATGACGCTGTTCGCCGACGGCTACGCCCCCGTCGCCCACGGTCCCGACCACACCGTGCTGCTGGCCCCGGTGCGGGCCGCGGCGCGCGACAGCCCGTCCAGCGCCGTTGCGGTCGAGCGGAACCCTGAGCAGCTCACCACCCACCTGCTGATCCGTTCCCGTTGAGATTTCCGCCGCCGGAAACCGCCGGAGCCGACCACCTCAGGCGCCCGCGATCGTCTCCTGCTTCGCCTCCACCTCCGCCCGCGGCAGGCTCGCCCGCAATCGCCTGATATGGCGCGGATCGGAATCGATCACCCGGAACTCGATCCCCGACGGATGGCCGATCACCTCGCCCCGTGCCGGCACCCGGCCCGCCAGCGTGAACACCAGACCGCCGACCGTCTCGATCTCGCTCGTCCGCTCGTCGGTCGTCAGCACCGGGCCCACGCTGTCCTCGAACTCGTCGACCGGCAGCCGCGCGTCGATGTCGAGCGTGCCGTCCGCCCGGCGCACCAGCATGTCGCCCTCCGGCTCGTCATGCTCGTCGGCGATGTCGCCCACGATCGTCTCGACCAGGTCCTCGAAGCTCACCAGCCCGTCGATGCCGCCGTACTCGTCGACCACCAGCGCCAGGTGCGTCCGCCGGTTGCGCATCTGCAGCAGCAGATCCAGCACCGGCACCTGCGGCGCCACCAGCAGCGGCTCGCGCAGGATCGCCGCGATCGAGAACGCGTCGGGCCGCCCCACGAACGTGAACAGGTCCTTCACGTGCACCATGCCCACGATCTCGTCGAGATGCTCGCGATAGATCGGCATGCGCGAGTGGCCCTCGCGCCGGACGATCGCCAGCGCGCCCTCCAGCGTGACGTCGTCGGCCATCGCCACGATGTCGGCGCGCGGGATCATCACGTCATCGACCGTCGTCCCGCGCAGGTGCAGCACGTTGCCGATCAGCGCCCGCTCCTGCCGGTCGAGCTCCGGACGCTCCTCGCCGTCCTCGGCCGCCGGCTCCGTCCCCGGCTCCTGCATCAGCTCCTCGATCGAGCGACGCAGCGAATAGTCCGACCGCCGGCCGCGAAAGATCGAGCTCACCCGCGTCAGCAGCCCGTTCCGGGCCACGAACGGCGGCACATCCCCGTCCTGCCGCCCCTCGCTCATCGCGCCACGGCCGCCGGCGCCCGCGGCTTCCAGGGATTGGGCACCCCGATCCGCGACAGCAGTCGCGCCTCCTCGCGTTCCATCCGCCGCGCGTCGCCGGCCGACGCGTGGTCGTAGCCGTCCAGATGCAGGATCGCATGCACCACCAGATGCGCCAGATGATCGGAGGCCCGCTTGCCCGCATCCAGCGCCTCGCGCCGGACCACCCCGTAGGCGAGCACGATCTCGCCGCCCGGCGTTCCAGGCGCCCGGTCGAACGTCAGCACGTTGGTGGGCTTGGTGCGTCCGCGGTGGCGGGCATTCAGCCGACGCAGCGCCCGGTCGCTCTCCAGCACCACCGCGTCCGCCGCGCCTCCCGCCACCCCGGCGGCGCGGCGCACGACGCGTTCGGCGCCCGGGACAAGTTGCCGCCAGC
>CAXTUK010000279.1:0-3743 GCA_964247395.1 uncultured Acetobacteraceae bacterium | reverse complement strand
CAGACCCGCCTGACTTCAGTCAGGCACGGTCGTCACGTGTGCGGCCAGGGGCGACCGGTCGATCATCGACCACCAGCACGATCCGGCAGCCGCTTTTCTACGCAAGCTCTGACAACGCGCCGCCAGCGCGAAACGGGTTCAGGATCCTCACACCGCCTTCGAGGGTCATGCCGTGCTGCATGTCTTCCGACCACAGCGTCTCGCAGCCGGCGTGGATCGCCGACGCCGCGATCATGGCGTCATAGGTGGACAGACCATGACGCTCGGCGATCAGCAGACCGGTGTCGTGGGTTTCGGCGGTGAGAGCGTGAACGGCCACCAGCTCGCGCACCGTCGACAGGAGGACGCGGGTATCCGCCCACGACATCCGCATCTTGCGCCGCGCGACGTTGGCGAGCTCGTTGAGGACCTGCACGCTGATCGCCCCGCCCGTCGCGACCACCGCCTCGGCCCGATCGGCTTTCGCCGCGTCGCCTGAAGCGAGATAGACCAGGACGTTGGTGTCGAAAAAGCTAGCGGACACTCGCCTCGTCTCGGTCGAACTTGAAGTCGGCCGGAAGCCGCCCGCGAAAGGCGCGCAGGCGAAGCAGCAATTCTTCGCGCCCGGGCTTGCGCGCAACGCCGAACCGCCGGGCGTCCGCGACATGAATGTCGATCTCGTCGCCCTCCCTCAACTCGAGCGCCTGCACCACGACGGCGGGAAGCCGGACCGCCAGGCTGTTGCCCCACTTGGCGACTTGCACCGAACCCTCCCTGGATCGACATCAGAGCAAACATATATCCACGACCGTGCTGGTCAGCAAGCCTGATGCTGTCCGCGCCGCCTCATCAAGACACCTCTATCCTGTCTGCCCGCGTCTCCCGAGGCTGCCGTCATGCTCGCCGCTCCGCACCGCGAATTTCAACCCGGACGCCGCCGGCCCGCTCGGTTGATCCTTCCCCGGACCGACCTTGGCGTCACCGCGAATTTCAAGTTTCAGGACATCTATCTTGCCGTATCGGGCGCCCTCGTCGCCGCCTTCGCGTTGCACATCGGCGACGCGGTCCATTTCCCGCATGTCAAGGCGGCGACTGCCGGACACCTGCAATTCATCATCGACGACGTGCTGTTCAGCAGCGGTCTCTCCGTTGCCGCCTTTGCTCGTGCTGATACAGTCGGGGCCGGTCCGCCTGAGAACCGCCGAGAATTTCAAGCTCGACGAACGCGCGCTGGCGCTTCTCGACGGCTCGACCCGCCTTTCGTCGAGCGACCAGGACGAGCGCTCGCAGCGGCTCGATCTCCTGCGCGAGATCGTCGCAACGAACGCCGTGATGCGAACCGCCCTATCTCGTCAACGCGGCCTGCAGCGGATAATCGCCATCGCGCTCCTGGCGAGCTTCTACGGCCTCGCCGATGGCCTCTACAGGGCGGGCGTCCTCTCCAACGCAGCCGTTTGCCCGGCGGCTCAACCGCACCGGTGATCAGCCTCCGACCGCCTCAGCCGCGCTTCCACCCGACGCCGCCATCCACCACCAGCGTGCCGCCGACCACGTAGTCGCCGGCGCGCGAGGCGAGATAGATCGCGCTCCCGGCCATGTCCTCCTTGGCGCCGATGCGGCGGGCGGGAATGTGCCTGGACATCTCCTCGGCATGATCGCGCGCGTCCCGGTTCATGTCGCTGGCGAAGGCGCCGGGAGCGATCGCGTTGACGACGATGTCGTCCTCGATCAGCCGCAGCGCGAGGCGCTTGGTCATGTGGATCAGGCCGGCCTTGCTGGCCGCGTACGAGTAGGTCTCCTGCATGTTGACCGACACGCCGTCGATGCTGGCGATGTTGATCACCTTGCTCGGCCGCTCCCGCGTCGCCCGCGCCTTGAGCGCCGCGTGCAGCGCCTGGGTCAGGAAGAACGGGGTCTTCACGTTCAGGTCCATCACCTTGTCCCAGCCGCTCTCCGGGAAGTCGTCGAACGCCGCGCCCCAGGCGGCGCCGGCGTTGTTGACCAGGATGTCCAGCGCCGGCTCGTGCGCCAGGAACCGCTCGGCCATCGTCCTTGCCCCGCCCGCACCCGAGACGTCGCCCGGCAGGGCGATGCACGTGCCGAGCGCCGACAGGCGCCTGGCCGTCTCCTCGCAAGGACCGGCCTTGCGCGCGGTGATGTACACTTTGGCCGCACCGGCCCGAAGGAACCCCTCCGCGATCATCTCGCCGATGCCGCGAGAACCGCCGGTCACCAGGGCCACACGCCCGGCCAGCGAGAAATATGCGTCCATCACGCCTCCTGCATTGCTCCGCCGGGGACGACGGATGCTGTCTTCGAGTGGGAACCCATTGCGCCTCGGTGTCGAGAGGCCGCCGGCCGACGCCCTACTCTCCGTCCCGCGCTCCGCCTATGATCCGCCCGAAGCACCGCTTGCGCACCACCGCGCTCACCTCCTCCGGCGCACTCGCGCGCAACGTGGTCGAGGCCGCCGACGAGGCCGCCGTCGTCATCCAGCTGCAGCGCCAGAACCAGATCCCGATGCGCGTCGAGCCAGAAGGCAGCGGGTTCCTGTCGAACCTGATGTCGCTCGAGATCGGCGGCGGCGGCGGCATCGGCCGCGAGGCGGTCACCACCATCACCCGCGAGCTCTCCACCATGCTCGGCGCCGGCCAGGATCTCGACCGCTCGCTCCGCTTCCTGATCGAGATCTCCGCCTCGCCGAAGGTCAAGCGCGTCCTCGAGACCGTCCGCGACCGTGTCCGCGACGGCAGCCCGCTCGCCGCCGCCCTCGGTCAGCATCCGCGGACCTTCTCGCGCCTCTATGTCGGCCTGGTGCGCGCGGGCGAGGCCGGCGGCACTCTCGCCGAGACGCTCGAGCGTCTCGCGATCCTGATGGAACGCCAGCGCAGCCTGCGCGCCACCGTCCGCTCGGCGCTGATCTACCCGACGCTGCTCCTGATCGCGGCGACCGGCTCGATCGTCCTGCTGCTCACCCAGGTGCTGCCCGAGTTCGTTCCCCTCTTCCAGCAGAACGGCGTCGCGTTGCCGGCCGCCACCCAGCTGATGATCGACATCGGCGCCTTCCTCGGCAGCTACGGCATCTTCCTCCTGATCCTGATCGTGCTCGCCGGCTTCGGCGTCCGCGAGGCGCTGCGCCGCCCCGCCTCCCGGCTGGTCGGCGACCGGATGCTGCTCCGCATTCCCGTCGCCGGCGGCCTGGCGCGCGAGATCATGGCGGCCCAGCTCTGCCGCACGCTCGGCACGCTGGTGCTGAACGGCGTCTCGCTGATCGCCGCCCTCGGCATCGCCAAGGAGGCCGTCACCAATCTCTGCGGCGTCGACGCGATCGACCGCGCGACCCTGTCCGCCAAGGGCGGCGGCGGCCTCTCCGCGCCGCTCGCCACGGCCGGCATCTTCCCCCAGCGCACCATCTACCTGCTCCGCCTCGGCGAGGAGACCGCGCAGCTGGGCGCGATGGCGCTCCGCGCCGCCGAGATCCACGAGGAGCGCACGCGCATCAACATGCAGCGGCTGGTCTCCCTCCTGACCCCCGCCATCACCATCGTCATGGGCGGCGTCATCGCCGGCATCGTCAGCTCGCTCCTGCTCGCCATGCTCAGCCTCAACAACCTCGCCCAGTAGCGCCGCTGGTGCGCGAGCGCGGCTTCACCCTGATCGAGATGCTGGTGGTGCTGGTCATCGCCGGCTTCTTCATCGGCCTGGTCGTGGCCTGGGGCCCGTCGCGGTCGCCGGGATTCCTGCTCCGCTCCGAAGCCCAGGTG
>CAXTUK010000278.1:0-3749 GCA_964247395.1 uncultured Acetobacteraceae bacterium | reverse complement strand
CCCAGGAACGGCAGCAGCTCGCGCGCGCCCGGCCGCATGCCGTTCTCGCCCAGCGTGGTGCCGGTGTCGCCGGCATGCGACGCATCGAGGTCACCCTTGCCGACATAGTATTCGAACACGTTGAACAACCGCTGGTAGGTGTCGAACGCGAACCACTCGAACAGCGCCACCCCGAGAACCAGGCAGGCGACGACCAGCACCAGCCGGTCGCCCATCCGAGGCGTCCCGTAGGCGGTGCCGATCGCGTAGAACGCGGCCGGGATCGCGAAATCGAGCAGGATCTTCGGGCTCGCCGCCGGATTGACCAGACGCACGACGACGAACCAGCCGGCCACCAGCAGCACGGGAACCAGGATCGTCGACAGCAGCGTCCGCCATACCGAGACCGCCGCCATCGCGATGATCAGCAGCTCGCTGCCGGCGATCTCCGGCAGCGAGACGCGCACGCCCGCGGTGTTGGCGAAGCACAGCGCCATGTTGAACCGGGAGGCCGCCAGCCCCAGGGCGAACGGCAGCCGCGGGCCGCCGGGGCGCACCGCGCGCGGCCCCGCGTCCGACGGCGCCCCCCAGTCGGCGTCGAGCGCCCGGCTCAAGGCAGCCCCCGGAGCCGGGACGGAACGAGGCTCAGAAGAAGCGCTCATCGATCGTCAGCACGTCGCCCGGCTCGAGGAAGTTCCTCGGCATGACGCGGCCCTGGATCGCCTGGCCGTTCCTGGTCCGGACGACGGACGCGACGCTCTTGACGCCGCGATAGGTGAAGCCGCCGGCCAGCGCCACCGCGCTCAGCATCGTCAGGCCGGGCTGGTAGGGATAGGCGCCCGGCTTCTCGACCTCGCCCAGGATATAGACGGGACGATACTGCACGACGTCGACCGAGACGCTCGGATTGACCAGCAGCTTGCGCTGCTTGAGGCCGTCGGCGATCTCGCGGTCGAGCTGGCCGCGCGTCAGCCCGGCGGCACGCACGTCGCCGAGCAGGGGGACGGAGATCACGCCCTGGTCGCTGACGAAGAACCGGCCGGTCAGCTGCGGCTCGCCATACACGATCAGCCGGAGCTCGTCGCCGGCGCCCAGCGTGTAGGCGCCGGCGTCCGCCTGGCCGAGCAGCGGCAGGTCGCCGGTGGACGAGCACGCCGCGAGCGCGAGCGCCGCCAGCACGACAGGCGCGCGGATGATCGTCTGGCCGATGGCGGAAATGGCGGACCTCGCGTCTGATTTGTGAGACGGTGTCATAGCAAGGCGGACCTCCCGTCCGTCAATGACGATCGCGCTGGATGTCAGGCTTGGGTCGATGGTGCGCCGCCGGCTCATGTGGTTTGCATCCTTGCTGAACTTGAACTGTTACTAACCCGAGAGGCAACGTGAACGCTCGTTTCTCTTCGATCGCCCTGGCGATGACCGCACTCGGACTGCTCTGGACGACCCGCGAGACTTGCGCGCGACCCGCGCCGCTTCTCGCCGGCGTGAGCTTCTCCGGCGCCGAGATCAATGCCGGCAAGCCGGGCGCGCGCGCCGGTTTCGACTACGTCTATCCCTCCGCCGCCGAGATCGGCTGGGCGGCAGGCCACGGCATGACCGCCATCCGGTTGCCGGTGCTGTGGGAGCGGCTGCAGCCGCGCCTCGATGGACCGCTCGATCCGGCCGAGCTCGCGCGCGTGAGCGGGGTCGTGGCACTCGCCAAGGCGCGCGGCATGTCGGTCATCCTCGACCTGCACGACTACGGCGCCTACCAGGGCCGGGAGGTCGGGACCGCGACGCCCGACGCTGCCTTCGCCGATCTCTGGCGCCGCCTGGCGGGCTACGCCCGGAGCCAGCCCACGCTGATCCTCGGCCTGATGAACGAGCCCCACACCATGAAGCCGGCGCAATGGCGGGCGAGCGCCGAGACCGGCCTGCGCGCCGTACGCGCTGCCGGCGCGCGCAACCTGGTCCTGGTCTCGGGCGCCGACTGGGACGGCGCGCACAGCTGGACGTCGGGTGGTGGCGCCTCCAACGCCGCCGCGATGAACAGCCTCGCCGACCCGTCCGGCCCGATCGCCTTCGAGATGCACCAGTATTTCGACAGCGACTCGTCCGGAACCCATCCCGACTGCGTGCCGCCGGCGCGAGCCGTCGCCTCGCTCGAGCCCGCGCCCGCCTGGCTCGAGCACGGCCATCGGCACGGCTTTCTCGGCGAGTTCGGCGCCGCCGCCTCGCCAGGCTGCCTGGCGACGCTGAACGCCGTGCTCGGCTTCCTCGATCGTCACCGCGACGCCTGGATCGGCTGGACCTACTGGGCCGCCGGCCCCTGGTGGGGCAACTACATGTTCTCGGTCGAGCCCGCGTCCGGCCGGGAGCGCCCGCAGATGGCCATCCTGCAACGTCATCTGCCGGCGCCTGGCATCACTCGCTGAGCGTCACGCCGAGCGTGATCGTGTGGGTGGTGTTGCCCCGAACGAAATTGTTCGTCTGGACCAGCACGTTCGGCGCGACCAGCGCACCGGAATAGCTGTTCTGGTTGTAGTCGTAGGCCAGCGACAGGTTGACGTGCCGATTCAGGTTCCACGCGGCGATGGCGCCGAAGCTGGTCTGCAGCTGGTCGGTGCCGAACGCCTGCTGCCCGGTGTCCCAGAACTGGCTGCTGCCCACGTCGACGAACGTCGTCAGGATGACGTTGCGGCGCAGCGCGTGGTCGACCTGGAACCTGCCTTCCGTCGCCACCTCGCTGCCCGAGAACGACGACGTCGCGTCCGCCAGCGTTCGCGAGAGCGTCGTCGTCACGGTGGTCAGCCGCGTCGGCTGCCAGATCACGTCGAGCTCGGCCGACGGCGTGGTGATCGCCTGCGAGACGGTCGTGTTGAAGGAGCGGGTCTCGCCGCCGATCAGCGCGCGTATCCGCACCAACGCGTTGGCCTCGAAATCGATCCCGGTCAGGCCGAGCACGTCGGAGTAGTTCGACTGCGAGCTGCCGAACCGGGAGTTGCCGTAGTCGGCCGACGTGCCGCGGATGATCGCCACCACCGACCGACCGGTCGAGACCTCGTAGAGCCCGGTCAGGGTGCCGGAGACGAGCTGGTGGCTGAGCGACGAATAGTCGATCGCGATCGGCCCGGTCGCCTGGCCGAAGGTGAAGTTCTCGTAGTCGACGGGCGGGGTGAGCCGGGCCCGGCCGAACACCAGGTTGTCGTCGAGCCTGACGTCGTCGGTCTGGTAGGGCACCGGCGAGGTGACGCCGAGCGTGCCGAGCGTGGTCGGCCCGAGATTCTCGACGATGTGGCTGTAGGCGGCGTCCACCCGGCTCCGTCCCACGTCGAGCGAGCCGCCGAGCGAGGCCGACCAGTTGGTCTGCGAGGCGATCGGCCGGTCCAGGTAGCTCTGGTTGTCGACGGTGAAGTTGGCGCCGAGCGCGTCGCGCACCCAGTCCGACCCGAGCGAGACGCCGGCGTCGGTCTGCAGCAGCGAGCTGCCCCGGCTGCCGTCGCCGAGCGGGTTGCTGTTGTAGCCGGCGTTCTCGCTCAGCGTCGGCCGGAGATTGAAGTCGCCGATCTCGATGCCCCTGCCCGCCGCGACGCGCGGATCGTAGGGGGTCATCGGCAAGGTCAGGTCGCTCTCGTAGCCGGGCAGCGCCTCGGGAAAATACTGCCTGACGAGCTGCGCCTCGGCCCGGCCGGCCGGCACCAGGCCGGCCATCTGCGCCGCCAGCCTGTGCGGCAGCGGCGGTGTGCCGACGCGCACGGCGCGGCTTGCCGGTAGCCCGAACGATTGCGGGA
>CAXTUK010000277.1:0-3765 GCA_964247395.1 uncultured Acetobacteraceae bacterium | reverse complement strand
CGACCTGCCGGCGCTCGAGCCGGCCGTCTCGCTCGGTTCACTGCTCGACGGGTGGCCGCCCGAACAGCCGATCGCGGCCGCCGTCGAGCGATCGGGCGCGCGTCCGCTTGGCGTTCGGCGGGGCCGTCCCCCGGCGGCACTCCTGGTCGGGCCGGAAGGCGGCTTCACGCCGGCGGAGCTTGACGCGCTGGCGCGGCATGCCTTTGTTCAGCCCGTCTCGCTCGGCAGCCGCGTGCTCCGCGCCGACACCGCATGCGCGGTCGGGTTGGCCTTGCTCCAGCTGGAGCGGCGGGGGTGCGATGTCGAACCCGGGTGACGAGGACGCGACGCCGATCACCGGCGTCCGCCAGTTGGCCGACACTCTCGCCGCCGGCTGCAAGCCGAGGCAGGACTGGCGCATCGGCACCGAGCACGAGAAGTTCGGCTTCTCCCGTCGCAGCACGGCCCCCGTCCCTTACGAGCCGGCCGGGATCAGGGCGGTGCTGGAGGGTCTCGCGCCGCTCGGCTGGCATCGTATCGAGGACGGCGGCCAACTGATCGGGCTGGGCCAGGGCGGTCGTTCGATCTCGCTCGAGCCGGGCGGCCAGCTCGAGCTGTCGGGCGCGCCGGTCGAGACGCTGCATCAGACCAGGGCGGAGATGACGGCGCATTTCGCCGAGCTGAAGGAAGCCTGCGACCCGATGTTCGTCGGCTTCGCGCCGCTCGGCTTCCACCCGACGGCCACGCGCGCGGCGATGCCGCTGATGCCGAAAAGTCGTTACGACATCATGAAGCGCTACATGCCGCGCGTCGGCAGCATGGGTCTCGACATGATGCTTCGGACCTGCACGGTGCAGGTCAATCTCGATTTCTCGGGCGAGGCCGACATGGTGCGCAAGCTGCGCGTCTCGTCGCTGCTGCAGCCGGTGGCGACCGCCCTGTTCGCCAATTCGCCGTTCCTGGAGGGGCGGCCGAGCGGTTTCCTCTCGACCCGCGCGCATGTCTGGACCGACGTCGACAATACGCGCGCCGGCATCCCGGCGGTCTATTTCGACGAGGGCTTCGGCTTCGAGCGCTACGTGGAGTGGCTGCTCGACGTGCCGATGTATTTCGTCACGCGCGGCGGCCGGCTGCACGACGTCGCCGGCGCCTCGTTCCGGCGCTGGCTGCAGGGCCGGGAGGACCGGCTGGCGCGCCTGCAGCCCACGGTCGGCGACTTCGCCGACCATCTGACGACCGTGTTCCCCGACGTCCGGCTCAAGCGGTTCCTCGAGATGCGCGGCGCGGACGCGGGCAGCCCCGATATGATGCTGGCGCAATCGGCACTCTGGGTCGGCCTCCTGTATGACGGCGCGTCGCTCGCCGCTGCCGAGGCGCTGACCGGGCGCTGGCCCTGGCGCGAACTCGCGGGCTTGCGCGCGATCGTGCCCAGGGTGGGGTTGCGCGGGCGCCTCGAATCGCCCGCGGGCACGGTCGCCGATCTAGCGCGCGAGATGGTCGCCATCGCCCGCGACGGGCTTGCCGCGCGCGGTCTGGACGAAGCGGCCTGTCTCGCGCCGCTGCAGGCGATCGTCGGAGGCGCTCCGACCCAGGCCGAGCACTGGCTCGCCCGCTATGACGGGCCCTGGGGCGGCGATGCGGGGCGGGTGTTCAGCGAGGCGGCGGTCTGACCGGCGCGCTCGCGTCAGGGCTCGGCCAGGAGCTCGTCCAGCGTGAACGGGCATTCGGCGGGCAGCGGCAGCGGGCCCTGGCCGTCGATCTCGCGTGGGAGGCGGCGCAGCGCCCGGCGGTGCAGCTCGCCGATGTCGATGTGCTGCCGCATCGATGGGGTGAACGCGTCGCGTGCGTCGTCGCGCTGGCCGATCGCTTCCGTCCGCCAGTGCTCTGCTTCCCGCGAGTCCGGCCACGCCCGAACCTTCAGGTCATGCAACAAGGCCTGAATCAGATGCGACTTGCAGGCGATCAGCTGGCTGCGGCCCACACTCTCGACTTCCTCGATGATGTTGGCCCAGTCCGGCGCCTCGTTCGGAGCCGCGCCGGCCGCGACCCGACGCACCAGTCCGGCCTGCCGTTCGGACCAGGCGAGGATGTCGGTGTCGTACAGATCGCTCATGGCGTCGCTTCCCACCAGCCGGTTGGTCGCCAGACAGGCGTGGTGGAGCCGAGGGGAATCGAACCCCTGACCTCCTCATTGCGAACGAGGCGCTCTCCCAACTGAGCTACAGCCCCGCCTGTGCCAAGCCGCGGAACATGCTGACCGCGCGACCCGTCGTCAAGCGCGCCGCATGCCGGGCCGATTGCACCCGTGCGGCCCCCCGGCTAGCTTCCGCCCAACTCCGCGACATCGGGTGTCACTTGGTCCCTATCCTGTTCGATCTCGCGTTCACCCTGCTCAACCTGCTCAAGTGGGCGGTCATCCTGGTCTGCATCTTCAGCCTGCTGACCAGCTTCGGCGTGCTCGATACCCGCAACCGCATGGTCTGGACGATCGGCGACTTCCTCTATCGCGTCACCGAGCCGGTCCTCGGGCCGGTCCGCCGGATCATGCCGACCTTCGGCGCGGTCGATCTCAGCCCGTTCGTGGTGGTGATCCTGATCCAGATCGTCGCGATCCCGCTGCTCGCGCGGCTCGAGGAAGCGATCATGATCGGATCGTTCCGACCCGTCCTGCTGTGAACGCCTACCAGGATCTCGGTGCGCGCGGCCGCATCGCGGTGCTGATCCCCTGCTTCAACGAGGCGGCCGCGATCGGGGCCGTCGTGCAGGGGTTCCGGGCGAGCCTTCCCTCGGCCGTCATCCACGTGTTCGACAACAACTCCACCGATCGCACCGCATCCGTCGCCGGCGCGGCGGGTGCTCACGTCCACCATGCGCCGCTGCAGGGCAAGGGCCACGTGGTACGCCGGATGTTCGCCGACGTGGAGGCGGATTTCTACCTGCTCGTCGACGGCGACGGCACCTACGACCCGGCCGACGCGCCGGCGATCATCGACCGGCTCGCGACCGGCCTCGACATGGTCAACGCCGCCCGCGTGCATGAGGACAGCGGTGCCTATCGGCGCGGCCACGTCACCGGCAACCAGGTCCTGACCGGCATCGTGCGGACCATCTTCGGCGACCGGCTGACCGACATGCTGTCCGGCTATCGCGGGTTCTCGCGCCGGTTCGTGAAATCGTTCCCGGCGCTGTCGTCCGGCTTCGAGATCGAGACCGAGCTCACTGTGCACGCGCTCAACCTGAACATGCCGATCGGCGAGATCATCACCCGCTACGGCGCGAGACGGGGCTCGGCCTCGAAGCTGCGCACCTACCGCGACGGCGTCCGGATCCTGCGCACCATCCTGGTGCTGGTCAAGCAGGAGAAGCCGCTGGCGCTGTTCTCGATCGTCGGGCTGGCGTTGCTGGTCGCGTCGTTCCTGCTCGGGCTGCCGGTCATCCTCGACTACGCCAGGACCGGTCTGGTGCCGCGCCTGCCGACCGCGGTCCTCGCGACCGGCCTGGTGCTGCTGGCCTTCCTGAGCATGGTCTGCGGCCTGATCCTCGACAGCGTCACCCGCGGCCGGCTCGAGGCGCGCCACATGGCCTACCTCAATGTCCGCGGCCCCGAGCACGCGGGCAAGTTCGTCGTCTGAGGCCGCCGGTCAGTCGCCCATCTCGCGAAAGCGGCGATGCAGCTCGAAGTCGCGCGAGGTCACCAGCGCCTCGATCTGGCCCACGCGCCTGGCGAGCCCGTCGAGCCGGCCGCGGGTGACGCTGTCGAGGATCAGGCCGCAGACCATGCTCAGG
>CAXTUK010000276.1:2748-3769 GCA_964247395.1 uncultured Acetobacteraceae bacterium | reverse complement strand
TGGGCGTATCGCGCAAATCCTTCATCGGCCGGCTCGCCGACGAGCCGATTCCGGAACGCCTCACCGCCGGCTCGCTCGCCGCGCTGGCCGGTGCCCTGAAGCTGCCCGGCGTTCTCCTTCGGGTTCACGACGTCGCCGCGACCCGCCAGTTCGTGCGCGTCGAAAGCGGCCTTCCATGACGTCGTTCGTTGCGGCAAATACATTCGGTAACAGAATCCTTCTGGCCGTCGCCTCCTCGCAGGGGTAGTGCGCAGGCAAGGTCAACGCGTGCCGAGGACGTCGAACATTCCGGGCTTTTGTCGAGAGCGTGCCTGGTGATCATCAGCAGGGCCCGCTCTTTCGTCTTCGTGCACATTCCCAAGAACGGCGGCACCGTCTTCCGGTCCCTGCTGGCTCCCTACCACGACTACCCCCGCGAGTTCTGGTGGCTCCAGCAGACCGAGTTCCTCGACCTGCCGCTCGATCACGGCCATCTGAGGTCATGGGAAATCCAGATGTTCTATCCCGAGGTGTGGGACATCATCGGGAAGAGCCGCACCCTGTGCTTCTTCCGCAACCCCGCCGAGCGCTATGTGTCGGCTCTCTACGAGCACTACAAGCTGTTCCGCCAGGAGACCGACCTGCCGGCCTTGCCTTGGCCGGAGCAGCAACGGATCGCCCGTCAGTTCACTAGTGATTTCGACATACGAACGGCGTTGAGCGGCCATTTTCGCGTCCACTTCAGTCCGCAGACCTGGTTCACCCATCTTCATGACAGACGTGTCGTGGAGATGGTCTTGCCGCTGATCGACGGCTTCGACGCGTTCCGTGCGGCGGCGATGTTTCTCGGCCTGCCCGACATCGGTCCGCAGGGTCGCATCGCGCCGCAGCGTGATCCGGGAGACCTTCTCGGCGACGAATTGCTCGCGCGCGTGCAGACCTTCTATCGGGCCGACTACGAGTTCTGCGCCGCCCACGACCCTCTCAAGCCGCTCCTGACGCCATGAGCCAGCCGAATGGCGGATGCGGCGAGACGTGACAC
>CAXTUK010000276.1:0-2738 GCA_964247395.1 uncultured Acetobacteraceae bacterium | reverse complement strand
GGGGGGGGTTCTCGTCCCGCGCGGGTTTTTGGGGGGGTTACAACGATCCGGCGGTCAGGCTGTCTTGTGGGCGGTGAAGATCGAATTCAGCTGGTTCTCGATGTGCACCGCCGCCGGCGAGGACGCGATCGAGGCCAGATCGTGCTGGAAGCTCGCCAAGCCATTCGAGGCTGCCGGGTTGGCGCCGCCGAACTCCTTGGTCAGAGCCTGGGTCAGGTCCTTCAACGCCTCGTTGACCAGTGCACTCGGGCTGCCGCCGGAGCCGCCGCCGGCGCTCGCGGTGGGGCCGGCCGGGATGAAGGCGAGGCCATGCGGCGAGTTCAGCCCGACGATGAACGGCGTCAGCGCGCCGGTCGTCGGATCGAGCTGGTCGATCGCGTTGTCGCTGCCCACCGAGATGTAGATGTCCTTGGTGTCGAGGTTCTTCACGTCGACCTTCAGAACGTCGTTGGCGCCCCCGTTCGCGACGACGAAGGTGCCGTTCTTCGCCGTCGGAATGATCGCATCATCGAGGCCCGACGACCCGGCCGGCAGCGTCACGAAGCTCGCCGCCTGCTCCGCCGTGCCCGGATGCTTGATGATCGTCAGCGACGCATCGTGATCGCTGGTCAGGATCAGCGATCCCTCCGACAACGTCTTGAGGCTGTCGGGATCAGCCACCGGCAGCTTCTGGTTCGTCGAACCGGTCGTCAGGTTGGTGCCGGTATCGCCCAGGCGCAGGATCGGCTGCAGTGTCAGCGTGCCCGACGGCGTGTTGCCGTTGACGAGCTGCTCGACCACCGGGTCGCCGGTGTTGGCGGGGTTGGTGTAGCTCAGGAAGACCTTCTTGCCGTCGAACGCCACGTCGTCGAAGCCGCGCGATGAATTCGCACCGCTGACATAGCCCGAATCATAGGACAGCGGCGCGCTCACCGAACCCGTCTTCGGGTCGATCAGATACAAATTGGAGTTGGCGTCCTGGTTCTTCAGCGCCCAGAGCTGGCCGGTCGCCCCATTGAACTTCAGCCCGTCGATCGAGCCCGGCAGCGTGTAGGTGTGCTCGATCGCGCCGGTCTTGCCATACTGGACGACCGTGCTGGAGCCGCCGTTCGGCAGCTTGCCGGTGCTGTCGGCGTTGTTGCCGTATTCGACGAAGTAAGAATTGTCGCCCATCGTCACCGAGTCCGGTGCCGTCGCCCCGCCGACTTCGGAACCAACCGCGAAGATGTTCGTGCTGGTCACCGTCGGCGTGTTCGCCGCTGTCTTGTCGGCGACGAAGACGAGCCCATGCGACCCTTTCAGGCCGGGAACCAGCACCGTCTGCGCGCCGGTCTGCAGGTCGGCCTGCACGATCTCCGTCCCGACGGACGCGTAGGCGTCCGAGGTGTTCAGGCCCGAGACATGGTAGGCCTCGATCTGGTTGGTTCCGGCGTTGGACACGTAGAACGTGCCGGCACTCGCGGTCGGGACGATGACGTCATCGAGCGATGAGCCGGTCGGCAGGTTCTGCAGCTGGACGAAGCTCTGCGATTGCGCTTTGGTGCCGACGTCGTGGATCAGCGTGAACGCATTGTCGCTGCCGCTGGTCTCGACGATGTCGCCGTTGGCGAGCGACTTGATCGAATCCGGATCGCTGATCGGCAGCGGCTGGTTGGTCTGGCCGGTCGCGATGTCGGTCCCCGTGGCGCCGAACGTCAGCACCGGCTTGACCACCAGCGTGCCCTGCGGCTGATCGCCGTTGACCAGCTGCCCCAGCACCTGGTCGGTCGGGTTCACCGGGTTGGTGTAGCTTAGATAGACCTGTCCGTTCTGGAACACGACGTCGTCGTAGCCTTGCGTCGCGCTCATGCTGTTCGCGTCGTACTTCAGCGGGCCGGTGATCTTGCCGGTCGTCGGGTCGACCAGGCTCAGCGTCGGATTGCCGTCCTGGTTCTGCAGCGCCCACACCACGCCGGTGTTCGGGTCGACCTTCAGGCCGTCGACCGAGCCGGTGATCGAGATGGTCTGCTGCACGCTCCCGTCGGTATTGTAGCGGACGATGGTGCTCGACTTGCCGTCGGCGCCGGTCGAGTCGACCCCATTGCCGTATTCGGCCCAGAGCGACCCGTTTCCGGTGGTCAGGCTGTCGAGGCCCGACGTCCCGCCTGGGCCCGTCGCGAAGATGCTCGATTTGTCTACAACTGGCATTTGGATGCTCCCGCTGTTGTCTCGTCAGACCATTTCCGGCCCGCCGCGGGTTTGTCCGCCATGTGCTGCAACAAGTAACGTCACGTTTCGGCTTCACTCTGAAATGTAACAGAACCGCAGTCTTCGGGTCATCGACAGCGGCGGCGATGGCCGATGCGGTGGCCCGGTGGCCTCCCCGGCACCCCGTGCTACCTTCGAGGCCTGACCAACCACGAGGATCGACATGGGCGCCGTCCGCACGCTGTTCGGAACCGACGGGATCAGGGGCACCGCCAACCTCGACCCGATGACCGCCGAAACCGCGCTCAGGCTCGGCCAGGCCGCCGGCCTGATCTTCAACCGCGGCAGCCATCGCCACCGGGTGATCGTCGGCAAGGACACCCGCCTGTCCGGCTACATGATCGAGAACGCGCTCTGCGCCGGTTTCCTTTCCGCCGGCATGGACGTCACCCAGGTGGGCCCGATGCCCACGCCCGCGATCGCCATGCTCACACGCAGCCTGCGCGCCGATCTCGGCGTGATGATCTCCGCCTCGCACAACCCGTTCGAGGATAACGGCATCAAGCTGTTCG
>CAXTUK010000275.1:0-3771 GCA_964247395.1 uncultured Acetobacteraceae bacterium | reverse complement strand
ACCGGCTCCTGGCGCTCTACGTCACCATCAACAGCTTCTCGCGCCTGACGGTCATGTTGCGTGGCCGCGCCGACATCTTCTGCCGCTTTCCGCCGCGCGCCGGCGGCAAGGACCTGCTGTGACGACGCCGCGCGACGCGCGCGACGCCTACGACGCGATCGAGGAGGCTCGCGTCGAGGTGGTGGGCGCGCGCCACATGCGGGGAGTGGCCGCGAACCTGCAAGCACGTCTGGTCCAGGGTTGCGAACAGGACGGCTACGATCGGATGACGCGCAAGGAGCAGTTGCCGGTGGCGGCGGCGCTCGGATTGCTCGTCCGCGAGCATCTGTCGGGAGAACGCATGCCGCCCCAGGTGGAGCGGGTGCTGAAGCTCTGGCGCGACGGCCTGGACGACAAGGCGCGTGCGGCACTCGACGAGCTGGCGGAGCACCAGGACGACCAGGGCCGGTTCGCGCGCGTCTCGCGGCGGCTGCTGGCGTCGATGAACCTTGCCGAAGCGGAGGCCGACAGCGAGGGCGAGGAGGGCGACGAGGCGTCCGACGACGGTCAGCAGAGCGACGGCGAGCAGTCGGCACCGCAGGAAATGCGCGATCAGGATGACGGCGCGGAGGAGAGCCAGTCCGACAGCCTGATGGGCGCCCAGCCGGCCGGCGAGGATCCGGGCGAGACCGAACGGGACGGCGAAGAGGCGGAGGACGAGGAAGGCCTGATGGAGGGCGAGGACCGGCCCGGCGGACCCCCTCCGCGGCGCGACAGATCCGAGCCGGGCGACGGCGTCGCCTACAACGCGTTCGCCAGGCAGTTCGACGAGGAGATCGAGGCGGCGGATCTGTGCGACGCCGACGAACTCGCCCGGTTGCGCCAGCAGCTCGACCAGCAGCTCCTGTCGCTGCAGGGCGTCGTCTCCAGGCTCGCCAACCGCTTGCAGCGCCGACTGATGGCCCAGCAGACGCGGGCGTGGGAGTTCGATCTGGAGGAGGGCATGCTGGACGCGGGGCGGCTCGCGCGCGTGGTGGCGAACCCCACCGTGCCGCTGTCCTACAAGCGCGAGCGCGACACCGACTTCCGCGACACCGTGGTGACACTGCTGCTCGACAATTCGGGCTCGATGCGTGGTCGGCCGATCACGGTGGCGGCGATGTGCGGCGACATCCTCGCGCGCACCCTCGAACGCTGCGGAGTGAAGGTCGAGATCCTCGGGTTCACGACACGGGCCTGGAAGGGCGGCATGTCGCGCGAGCGCTGGTCGGCGCAGGGCAAGCCGCGTGAACCCGGTCGGCTGAACGACCTGCGGCACATCATCTACAAGGCGGCCGATGCGCCCTGGCGGCGGGCACGGCGCAATCTCGGACTGATGCTGCGGGAGGGTCTGCTCAAGGAGAACATCGACGGCGAGGCGCTGCTGTGGGCATACCGGCGGCTGCTTGGCAGGCGGGAGAACCGGCGCATCCTGATGGTGATCAGCGACGGCGCGCCGGTCGACGACAGCACGCTGTCGGTCAATCCGGGCAACTACCTGGAGCGGCATCTGCGCGAGGTCATCCGCGACATCGAGGCGCGTCGCCAGGTCGAGCTGATCGCGATCGGCATCGGGCATGACGTCACGCGTTACTACCGGCGGGCGGTGACGATCGTGGACGCCGAGGAGCTCGGCGGGACGATGATGCAGAAGCTGGCAGAGCTGTTCGAGGAACGCGGGCGGATGACCCAGGCCGCGTGAGGAAGAACCAGGGCGCTGCCCTGGACCCGCCGGGGGCAGCGCCCCCGGACCCGCAACACACCGAGGTCATCGGCGGTCCAGAACTGCGTCTATCAGCGCGTCGACGTCGGCTTCTCTTGTCCGGTGGTTGACGATCGCGGCGCGGATCGCGCGAACCCCGTTGATCATGGTGGTCGAGGGCGCGGCGATGCCGGCCTCCTGAAGGTCGGCGACGATGTCGGATTGCAGGCGGTCCGCGTCGGCGGTCTCGCCGGGCCGGACGCGAAAGCAGACGATGTTGAGTGCGACGGGCGCCACGAGCTCGAGCGCCGGCTCGCGCTCGATCCGGGCGGCGAGATGACGAGCGACGTCGCAGGTCCTGTCCACGATGTCCGCCAGGGATTCGATGCCGTAGGTCTGCAGGGTCATGTAGACCTTGAGTGCGCGGAAGCCGCGCGACAGTTCGGGGCCCAGATCGCAGGGCCAGGGGGCATTGCCGGCAAGGCCGCGCTCCTCGCGCGCGAGGTAGGCGAGCGACTGGGCGAAGGTCTGCGCCTGCAGGGCGGGATCGCGGACGAGGACGCAGCCGGCGTCGTAGGGGACCTGGGCCCATTTGTGGAAGTCGAACGCCAGGCTGTCGGCGCGTTCGATGCCCTTCACCTTGGGCCGTTGGCGCTCGGAGATGGCGGCCAGGGCGCCGAAGGCGCCATCGACATGGAACCACAGGCGCTCACGCGCACAGAACCGGGCGAGGGCCTCGAGATCGTCGGTGGCGCCGCAATCGACCGTGCCGGCGGTGCCGACGACGAGGAAAGGGCGGTGGCCGGCGGCGCGGTCGCGTTCGACCGCGATCGCCAACTGCCCATGATCGATGCGGTGGTCGGCGTCGACCGCGATGGTGCGAAGCGACCCGGTGCCGAGACCGGCCATGTCGAGCGCGCGCGGGATGCAGCCGTGCGCGCTCGTCGCGGCGTAGGCCGTGAGGGGCGCGCCGCGCAGGCCGCGTTCGCGCACGCCGCGGCCGAGGGTCGCGGTGCGGGCGACGAGCACGGCGATCAGGTTGGCCATCGACGAGCCGGTCACCAGCAGTCCGGTGCTCTCGGCCGGCATGCCGGTCATCCGGGCGGCCCAGGCGATGACCAGGCGCTCGACCTCGATGCCGGCGTGGTCCCGGCCGCCGCAATTGGCGTTCAGGCCGCCCGCCAGCAGTTCGGCCAGCATGCCGACGGCGGTGCCGCCGCCATGCACCCAGCCCATGAAGCGCGGATGGGTATTGCCGGTGACATAGGGCACGATCCGGCGGCGGACGTCTTCATAGACCGAGGCGGCGTCGGTCGCCTGGCGGGGCAACGGCGCGTCGCGGAGCGCGGCCCGGATCTCGTCGGGCAACTTCTGCCATACGGGGCGGTTTCGCTGCTGACGCAGGTGCTCGATCATGTCGTCGACCATGCGATGGCCCAGCGCGCGCAGTTCAGACCAGTCGTCCGGGTCGATGCCGTCCATGGCGTTGGCCTAGCGCCTGCATGCGCGGGGAACAATCGGGAGACGGGATGTTCTTCGACGGACTGGGCGCCCCGGAAATCATCGACGTGGGTGGCGAGCCGATCCGGCTGCGTCGCGGCGGGGCGGGACCTGCGGTGCTGCTGCTGCACGGACATCCGCAGACGCACGCGATGTGGCATGCGCTCGCGCCCAGGCTCGCCGGCGAGTTCTCGGTCATCTGTCCGGACCTGCCCGGCTATGGCGGCTCCCGGCCGGCGACGGCGGCGAACACGCCCGCCGGAAGCAAGGATGGCATGGCGCGGCGAATGTTCGACCTGCTGGATGCGCTCGGCGTGCGGAAGGTCTCGGTGGTCGGGCATGATCGCGGCGGCCGGGTGGCGCACCGAATGGCGATCGGGTGGCCCGAACGCGTTGCTTTTCTCGGGCTTCTGGACCTGACGCCGATCCCGGAAGCGGTCGAACGTGACGACATGGCCTTCGCGCTCGCAACCTACCGGGCGTTCTGGTTTGCGCAGAGCCATCCCAAGCCCGAGGCAATGCTGCACGAGGAGCCGAAGATCTGGCTGCCC
>CAXTUK010000274.1:0-3778 GCA_964247395.1 uncultured Acetobacteraceae bacterium | reverse complement strand
CTTGCGGGCGGCGGCGGCAGCGGCGGCGGAGCCGCGGGCCATGCCCATGCCGTGGTCGCCGTCACCGGCGATGGCGTCGATGCGGCCGAGCTCCTCCTCCTCGTCCTTGAGCTTGGCGGCGATGCGCTCGACAGCCTTGGCGACGCACTCGCCGGAGGCACGCTCGGCGTCGGTGCTGTCGGGATAGGAGACGGTGTCCTCGGCTGCCTCCTGGTATGGCTTGTCGTCGGGCTCGGTCGGGATGACGGCGCCGCGGCGGAGCGCGGGCACGTCGGCGGGCGCGCGCCAGAGGCGCTCCAGATCCTCGTCGAGCCAGGTGAGCGTCAGCGAGCAGCCCGACATGTCGAGCGAACTGACGAACATGCCGACCTCGGGCTCGACGAGCTCGAGGCCGGCCTGCTCGAGGCGGGGAGAGATCGCGGTCCAGAGCACGAACAGCTCCTCGAGGCCGGTCGAGCCGAGGCCGTTGAGGACGGCGGCAACCTTCTTGCCGGCGCCGTCGGGGGCTTCGGTGAGCAGGCGGTCGACGAGAAGGGCGGCGAGGTCGGGGGCGCTCGCCATCGGCTTCTCGTCGATGCCTGGCTCGCCGTGGATGCCGAGGCCCACACCCATCGAGCGCTCGGGGACGGTGAAGAGCGGCTTGTCGGCGCCCGGCAGCGTGCAGCCGGCAAAGGCGACGCCGAAGGAGCGGGTGCGGGCGTTGGCGTGACGGGTGAGACGCTCGACCTCGTCGAGATCGTGGCCCTCCTCGGCGGCGGCCCCGGCGATCTTGAAGACGGTCATGTCGCCGGCGATGCCGCGACGCTTGCTCTCCTCGGCCTTCGAGGCGCTGGCGATGTCGTCGGTGACGAGGACGATGCGGGTGTCGATGCCCTCGGCGCGGAGGCGCTCGGCGGCAAGGCCGAAATGGAGCACGTCGCCGGCGTAGTTGCCGAAGCCGAGAATGACGCCGCCACCGTGGCTGGCGGCGCGGGAGACGTTCTGGACGGCGCTCGCCGAGGGGGAGGCGAAGATGTCGCCGGCCACCGCGCCATCGGCGAGACCCGGGCCGACATAGCCGATGAACGCCGGATAGTGACCGCTGCCGCCGCCGACGACGATGGCCACCTTGCCGTCCTTCGCCTTGGTCGAGCGGACGACGCCGCCGCGCACCGGATGGACGATCCGGCTGTGCACGGAAGCGAAGCCTTCGAGCGCTGTCTGAGCAAATGTCTCGGGGTCGTCGATGATCCGGGTCATTGGTTTTCGACCTTGTTGGGGGTGATGGTGCGAATTGACCTCAAGTCGCGATGGCTTCCAAGTCCTGACCGGGCGGGATCTCGCGCAGCAGGAGAGTGAGCCACAGGCCGACGGCGCCCCCGACGGCGACGACGAGCCAGGTGACGGTCCCGCCAGCGGTCCCGATCAGGCTGGTCCAGATCGCGGTGCCGATGATGAAGCCGAGCACCTGCATGGCGCCGAGGAAGCCGATGGCGGTGCCGCGGACGCGGGTGGGGAAGCTCTCGCCCTGGTAGGCGTAGCCGGCGCCGGACCAGGTGCCATTGGTGGCCTGGTAGACGAGGAAATAGACGATCTCGACGAAGACGTGGCCGTGCACGAACAGGATGGCGAGATTGAGCGGTGCTGTGAGAACGCCGGTGACGACGAGGACGCGGCGGCGGCCGAATGCTTCGCCGAGCCAGCCGCCGAGGATGTAGAAGAAGAAGCCGATGCCGCCGCAGACGAGCAGCAACGCGCTCGTGTCGCGGTCGCCGAGGCCCTTGGTCGTGGTGAGCCAACTGGTGATGTAGAAGTTGGTCGCCACGAACGACATCGAATAGAACAGCCAGACGATCGTGAGCATGATCACCTGCCGGCGCACCGCGGGAGACGCGGGCGAGAAGAGCTGGCCGATGGTGACGCGGTCGAGCAATGCGACATCGACGTCGTGGGTGGCGAGCAGGCGGTCGATTCGGGCCTGATCGCCGGCGCGGTGCGCGAAACGGACCTGCTGCAGATGTTCGAAACGTTCCGACTCGCGGATGAATAGACGGCCGGCCATCACGGCTGCGATCGGCAGCACCCCGAGAAGGAAGACGACGCGCCACCCGAGATCGCCAAAGGCGAGATAGATGCCGGCGGCGAGGAAGACGCCGAGCGGCCAGCCGCCCTGCACCACCGAATAGAGTAGGCCGCGCCAGCGGGCGGGGACCTGCTCGTTGACGATCGTGATGGAGACGGCAAGTTCGGAGAAGGCGAGACCGGAGGCGAGCGCGCGCACCAGCGCGAGCTGCCAGTAGTTCTGAACGAAGTAGGTCAGGCCGGTGAAGACGGCGGCGAGTGCGAGGCAGAGCATCCAGACCAGCTTGCGGCCGTAACGGTCCATTGCGGCGCCGACGAAGATGGTGAGCACGAACTGGGCGACATAGACGATGGTGCCGAGCAGGCCGACCAGGGTCTGGGAGAGGTGCAGGTCGCGCGAGATCGCCGGTAGGGCGAGTACGAGCAGGTTGAGGTCGTAGGAGGCCAGCGCCCAGCCGGCGGTCGCCACCACGATCAGGTAGACAGTGTAGCGGACGGTCTGCGGCGGTAATGGATCAACGGCGGTGGACATCGGAGGCGGAGGGTTCAGCGCGGCAGGAAGCGGCGGATGTAGTCGCGGTTGAGCGCGGCGACGCTGAGGCCGTCACCGCCGTAATGCTCGACGAGGAACGGGCTGTCGAAGCCGTGCTCGAGGGCGAGCCTGATCGCGACACGGTAGCTGATGACGCCGAGTTCGAGCGGCGCCGGGGCGGTGACGACGAGGCCGGTCGTTTCGTCCTCGGTGCGGAAATAGTTCTTGGCATGCCAGTAGCGAGCGTAGGGCGCCACCTTGCGCATCATCGACAGCCAGTGCTCGACCGGACGGTGCAGGCGGACGAGGTTGCCGAGATCGGCGTTGATGCCGACGTTGGTCCGGTCCACGTCGGTGACGAAACGGACGGCGCTGTCGGCGGTGCCGAGATAGGTGTCCTCGTACATCTCGAGGCCGATCTCGAGACCGAGATCGGCGGCGTGGCCGGCGAGCTCGCGGATGCGGTCGACGGCCTTGCGCCAGACGGCTGGGTCGTCCGGGTTGACGGGGCCCTGGGCGGTCCAGAACCAGAGTGCGCGCTGCTGGGCTTCGTTGAGCGCCTCGAGGAAGCCGAACGAGACGGCGACGGCGCCGACGCGGGCGGCGGTGTCGATGACGCGGTGGCCGTAGGCAAGATATTCGTCGCCATGCTTCGGATCGATCGGGCTGCGGCGAGCGGTGCTGATGGCGGGAATGGCGAGGCCGGCGTCGCGGCAGACGGACATGAACTCGTCCAGGCGTGAAGGTTCGAGGTCCGCGAGGCGGATCCAGCTGTCGGTGGGGTCGAGCTCGGCTAAGCCGACGTCGGTGACGTCGGCCAGGGTCGACGCCCAGGCCTCAGGAGTCTGGTCCTGAACCGAGCTGCCGTCTGGCAGAATGTTGGGATACTGGATCATCGCGGCGGCGATCGGCCAAGTGCCGCGATTGTAGCGGCGAGCCGCCTTGGTCTCCGACATGCGTCTCTCCTTGATCAGTTCGGTGCGGCGATGCGGCCCTGCAGCTCGTCGTCGATGTGCGCGCGGATGATGTCCTCGAAGCTCGTCTCGGCGGTGAAGCCGAGGGCGAGCGCGCGGGACGGGTCGAGGGCGCGGACCCAGCCGTCGCCGATGCGCCGGATGGCTGGGTCGGGCTCGCGCCTGATCAGGGAGACGGCGCTCGCGCCGGCGACGGCGCGCAAGGCCTCGA
>CAXTUK010000273.1:0-3782 GCA_964247395.1 uncultured Acetobacteraceae bacterium | reverse complement strand
CCGGCAGCCCCTCGCTGCTCGACGCTGCCGGCGGGCGGGCACTGCCACGACCCGGCCTGGTAGATCGCGCCGGCGGCGCGCCGTCCGAACACCACCCCGTCCGGACAGCGCAGAACCCCGCAGACCGCCACCGGACGCACGCCGAGCGCCGCGTGCAGCTCGGGACGGCGGATCTGGGCGAGGCCGAACCGGAACTCGGTCCAGTGGCCGACGATGCAACCGGCCGCAACGCTGTCGGCCGAGAGAACCCGTCCGTTGAACAATCCTGGCCGCGCTCGGGTCGCCTCCTCCCAGAGCCGGTCGACCTCGCGCAGCGCGTCCGAACCGGGGGGCGCCGGCGGCTCGACGACGTCGATCCGGAGGTCGGGGGAGAGGGTGGTCGCCTGCCAGGCCTGCATCGGCCCGGCCTACGCCTCGCCCTCTTTCGCCATCGCCGGGGTCATCGCCTCGGCCACCGCTTCGGTCTGCCTCGCCGGCAGCAGCTTCATCGTCAGGATGAAGGTGGAGAGACCCAGGCAGATGACGTTCTGCACGATGATCGGCCATTGCATCAGCAGGACCCCGTAGGTCAGCCAGGCGACGAACCCGGTGACGGTGATGACGTACATCTTCAGCGAGATCTCGTCGGTGTTGCGCTTGCGGATGATCGACCACGCTTGCGGCACGTAGCTGACCATCGACAGGCTGGCCGCGAACAGGCTGACGACGGTGATGGCGTTCATGTGCTGACTCGAGCCCTCCGTTCCGCAGGGGCTCTGCCCCTGCACCCCGCCAAAGGCTAGCCTTTGGAAACCATGACCTTAGTAATGGGGTTTGGGGGCGTCGTGCGCCAGCACGCCGTTGGCTTGACGGCCTCAACGGGTCCAGGGGGGGATCCCTGGCCTTACATTGGGGGCCATAGATGCGTCGCAAGCAGATCGCCACCGTCCTCGCCTGCTACGGCGGCTGGACCCTCGACGCGTTCGACTATTTCATCGTCGTCTTCATCATCGACGACGTCGCGCGCACCTTCCACACCTCGGTCGCGGTTTCGGTGACGGCTCTGTGGCTGACGCTCTGCTGCCGTCCGATCGGCGCCTTCATCTTCGGCCGGCTCGCCGACCGCCATGGCCGCAAGCCGGTCCTGATGGCGGTCATCCTGTTCTATTCGCTGGTCGAGCTCTGCTCGGCGGCCGCGCCCTCGATCCTGGTGTTCCTCGCGCTGCGCGCGCTGTTCGGCGTCGCACTCGGCGGCGAATGGGGCGTGGGTGCGGCGCTGACCATGGAGAGCATACCGCGGTCCTGGCGCGGACCGGTTTCGGGCCTGCTGCAGACCGGCTACCCGACCGGCTACCTGCTAGCGTCGCTGCTGTTCCTGGCGCTGCCGGTGCTCGGCTGGCGCGGCATGTTCATCGTCGGCGCGCTCCCCGCGTTGCTGGTGCTGTTCGTCTGGCGCGCCGTCGACGAGAGCCCGGACTGGCTGGCGCAGCGCGCGTTGGCGCTGAAGGGAGCCGCGGACACCGCGCCTGCGGCGTCGCTGCTGACGGTGCTCCGCCAGCACGCGGGGCTCGTCGTGTTCGCGATCGTGCTGATGGCCTGCTTCAACTTCTTCAGCCACGGCAGCCAGGATCTGTATCCGAAGATCTTCCTGCGCAACGAGCTGCACTTCCCGGCCGCCACGGTGACCGTCATCGTCGTGCTCTACAACCTCGGCGCGATGGCGGGCGGCCTGTTCTTCGGCACGCTCTCCGAACGGATCGGGCGGCGCCGCGCGATCGCCATCGCCGCCCTGCTGGCGCTGCCCCTGCTGCCGCTCTGGGCTTACTCCACGACCCCGCTCCGGGTCGGCATCGGCGCGGTGCTGATGCAGTTCTGCATCCAGGGCGCCTGGGGCATCGTTCCCGCCTACCTCAACGAGTTGTCGCCGGCGGCGATCCGCGCGACCTTCCCCGGACTGGTCTACCAGCTCGGCAACCTGATCGCCTCGCCCAACGCCAACCTCCAGGTGGCGATCGCGCACCATGCCGGCACCGGCCTTGCGCTGCCGCTGGCGATCGTCGTCGGCACGGTCGGCGTGCTGATCGCGATCCTGGCGACGTTCGGCCCCGACAGCAGCGACGGCCCGCTCGGCGATCCTGGACTGGCCTAGCGCCCGATCCAGGTGACGCGGTGCATCCAGGGCACCGCCTCGATCTCGGCCTGGCGCAGGCCGGGGCGGCCGAGGCGCTCGAACGTGAGCTGGGTGGCGCTGCGGCCGCGCAGCCGCGCCATCAGCACGTCGCGCCCCACGCAGGCCACCACCCGGTCGCCGGTCCTGATCGGCGACTCGGGCGAGACCATCAACAGGTCGCCACGGCAAAGGACCGGCTCGAAATCGTCGGTCTCGATCCGCAGACCGTAGTCGCTCGGGTCGGCCAGCGCGGGCGCCTCGCGCCGCTCCCATTCGCGTCCGATCGGCACCCCGGCGGCGTCGAACCGGTCGCGCGCCGCCTCGTGCCGGACCCCGGTGACACGAAGGTACCGTTCGCGCCTGCTGTGGCTCAGCGTCCTGGCGCCGCTCACCAGCGCGGTGAAGCCTTCGAGAGACGCGCCGGTCGCCGCCAGCACGCGGCTCAGGCTCTCCGTGCTCGGCCATCGCGGACGGCCGTCGCTGCCGCACCGTTTGGAGCGGTTGAACGTCGTCGCATCCAGGCCCGCGGCCCTGGCGAGGCCGGACGGGGTCATGCCGTTCTCGGCCGCGAGCGTGTCCAGGGCGCGCCAGAGATCTTCGTGCCGGATCGCCACTAAGCCGCCTTGATCTCGCTCGCGTGTCGCGACCTTCCATCCTCGGTGATCTCGTAGCGGCCGTCCTCACGCAGGCGCGCCATCGACATCGACCGGAGCCGTTCCAGGCACGGACCGTCCTTGAGGCCGGAGGGGCGGCCGGCCGAGCCGCACAGCGTCAGCCGGTGCAGTGCCGAACGGCAGCACGTCTCCAGATACGGCTCGTTCCACATCGAGAGGATTGTGCGCGTGGCCTTTTATCGAGGCAAGCTCTGGGGCATGCATCCGCGATGCAGTCTTTCACCAACACGGTCGGCCGGGCGCTTCGCCGTCTCGACCCCGAGCGCGCGCATCTCCTCGCGCTCCGGGGGCTGGCCATCGCCGACCGCGCCCGCCTCATCCGACCGGCCCGCCACCATCCGCGTCTCGCCCGCACCGTCATGGGCCTGCATTTCCCGACGCCGATCGGGCTCGCGGCGGGCTTCGACAAGGACGCGGTCGCGACTGCCGCCTACGGGTCGCTCGGCTTCGGCTTCGTCGAGATCGGAACCGTGACACCGCGTCCGCAGCCCGGCAATCGACGCCCGCGCCTGTTCCGTCTCGAGGCCGAGCGTGCGGTGATCAACCGGATGGGCTTCAACAATCTCGGGCTGGAGGCCAGCCTCGCCAGGCTGCGAGCCCAGCGCGCGTCGGGCCGCATCGTCGTGCCGGTCGGCCTGAATGTCGGCATCAACAAGCACGGCGCCGACCCCGAGCGCGACTTTCCCGCGCTGGTCGAGGCGGCCGCATCGGTCGCCGACTACGTGGTGATCAACGTCTCCTCGCCCAACACGCCAGGCCTGCGCGACCTGCAGGAGCAGGCGCGCCTGCGGGCGATCCTCCGCGCGGTCGAGGCGCGCATGCCGGCCGGAACCCGCCTGCTGGTCAAGCTGGCGCCCGATCTCGCCGACGACGCCATCGGCGACCTGGTGCGGCTCGTCGCCGGATCCCGCGCCAGCGGCCTGATCGTGACCAACACCACGATCGCGCGTCCATCCGGC
>CAXTUK010000272.1:0-3796 GCA_964247395.1 uncultured Acetobacteraceae bacterium | reverse complement strand
GATCGCGTCGATCGCCGCATCGTCCCACGGCTGCTCGCCGCGCTTGAGTTGCTCGTCGCGCAGCCGCAGCCGGAGCGCGCCGCGCACCGCCTCGGTCAGCGTTTCCCCCGTAAGATTGGCGACCTGGCGGGCGAGGCTGTCGGTTTCCTGGTCCTTTAAGCTGAGCGCCATGCGACTCTCCCGTATAGAATTACGCTCCTATTATATACGGCGGGAGGAGCCGCTGTCGAGGCAAACCGTCAGGCCGCCTTGGCTCTCAGCGACAGGAGATCGTTGAGGCTGAACACAACCGCCGTCTCCGCGAAGCCCAGCTCGCGCTTGAAGAAGCGTTGCACATAAACCGGCTGGTGCGCGAAGCCGTTGGACACCGCCACCAGCGCCAGGTGGAAGGCCTCGGGCGCGTTGAGCGAAGCGAGAATTTCGTTCTTGGTCACGATCACGTCGCTTGCGTCGGCGTGCCGTCCCTTGACCTCGATCAGCCGCAGCGGGCCGCCGGCGCCATCGCGGCTCTCGATGTCCCAGCCCTTCTTCTTCGCCGAGACGTCGACCGGCGTGTGGCCGAGGCCGCGTTCGTGCGCCATCACCGCCTCCATCGCGGCGAGTTCGACCACCACGCGGGCGGCGGGGTCCTCGCAGAAGCCGGAGGCCGCCGGCTCGGGCACGGGGGGCGGTGCGGGCGCAGACAAGGCCTTTGGGGATGACCAGCGCCGCCCCCAACAGCCGCGGCGGCAGCGCGGTGATCTGCCGCTCACGGTCGAGCTCCTCCTGGCGCTTGTGCAGCCGCTCGACGAGCCGCTGCGCGGTGACTTCGGCGTTGGAAGCGTTGATCCGCTGCTCCTTGCCGGCGCGCTCCTCCTCGCGCAGCCGGGCGGCGCGGGTGTCCCAGTAGTTGATCTCGCGGGTGAGGCGCGCGCGGACTTCGCGCTCGACCTTGTCGATCTCGGTCAGCCTGCGCGCCTTGACCTCGGCCAGATGCGCGGGGACCAGGTTGGCGATGGCGTAGCCGAGCGCGCGCTGCTCGACGCCGCCCGCGAGCCACGGCGCGTCGATCACGTCCACGACTGCCGCGCGCTCCTCCGCCGCGATCGGCCGATAGTCGAGATAAGGTGCGGAGCCGCCGTCCGAGGCCGAGCCGTCCGCCTTCAAGTGGATGAACTGGAGGCGCTGCGAGATCGCCCTCGGCTCCCCGGATCGCGCCACGCGGCCGTCGCGCACGGCGTGTTCGAGGTAGACGAGCACGCGCGGGTCCGTGCCATCGTCGGCATCGTCGACCAGCACCGCGCCTTGGCCGAGCAGGGGTCCGAAGCGCTCCAGCACCACGTCGATCACGGCGTCCAGCAGCGGGTGGCCGGGCGCCAGCAGCTCCGCCTGCGGCTGGCCGACGATCAGCGCCTTCTCGAACGTCACCCGCGCGTAGCGGTCGAGCACCGGATCGCCGCGGCCGATCAGCCGGTCGCGCCGCTTCAGCACCGACGGCACGCGGGTGATCTCGAACCGGCCGCGCTCGCGCTCGGCGATGCGGCCGCCCAGCAGGGTGAACGCCTCGCGGAAGAAGGAGCCGATGAAGTGGGGCTGGAGCCGCCGGGTCTGGGCGCGCTCCATCTCCTCGCGCACGACGGCGACGGCGTTCGGGTCCATGCCCTCGCTGGTCAGCTTCCGCTCGGCCACGAGCTGCTCGATCGCGCCGACATCGACCGCGCCGTCCACCTTGCGAACAGCTCGGCCCTGGTCTCGGGCCGATCGCCATAGCGGATGGCGTCGACGAGGAGGTCGCGCAGAGCGTGGCCCTCGAACAACTCGCCCAGCACGTCGAAGACGCGACCGCCGAGCGCCTCGCGCGCCTCCTTCAGCTTCTCCAGCAGCCGCCCGTAGACTTCGCCCTCGCGCGTGTCGGAGGCGCACAGGTTCCAGAGGTGGCACACTTCGGTCTGGCCGATCCTGTGGATGCGCCCGAACCGCTGTTCCAGCCGGTTCGGGTTCCAGGGCAGGTCGTAGTTGACCATGAGGTGGGCGCCGCGTTGCAGGTTCACGCCTTCGCCTGCTGCGTCGTTGGCGATCATCACCCGCACGACGGGATCGCTGTTGAACGCCGCGATCGCCGCGCGCGGGCTTCGCGGGCGACGCCGCCGTGGATCACGACCACCCCGGCGGGGTCGCCGAAGCGCGCCGTGATCTTCTGCTGCAGGTACTCCAGCGTGTCCTTGGGCTCGGTGAAAATCAGGATCTTGCGACGCAGCCCGGTCGCCGGGTCGACCATGATCGGCTCGTCGAGGACCCTATCGAGCTCGCGCCACTTGGCGTCCTGGCCCGACAGCTTCAGCCGCAGGGCTCGCGCTTCCAGATCGCGAAGGATGGCGATCTCGGCCTCGAGCTCGACCATCGTCTGGGCGGCCGTGGCCGCATCGACGATCGCCTCCTCGGCGGCCTCGGCTTCCTCGCCGGTCGCCTCGTCGAGATCGTCGGGGTCGTACGACGGGAGGGATGGCGCGCGGGTCAGCGGGGCGCCCCCTGCTCCACGACCCATCCGCTCCTCACGCAGCCGCTCCTCCAGCCGCTTGCGCCGCCGCTCCAGCGAGCGGTGGATCGCCGCGGGCGACGAGGCCAGCCGCCGCTGCAGGATCTGGAGGGCGAAGCCGACGCTGTTGCGACGGCCGCCGTCGCCGCTGCGGTCGGCGCGGTCCATCTCCTCGCGCACATAGATCGTCACCGCGGCGTAGAGGTCCGCTTCGTCGGGCGAGAGCTCGTAGCTGGCGGTGTAGGCCAGGCGCTCCGGGAACAGCGGCGTGCCGTCGAAGGCGTCGAGCAGGCCCATGAACAGCTGGAAGTCGGCCTCCTTGCCGTTGTGCGGCGTGGCCGACATCAGGAGAAGGTTGCGGGTGTGCGCACCCAACAGCTTGCCGAGCTTGTGACGCTGCGTCTCCTTCACCTCGCCGCCGAAGTAGGACGCGGCCATGCGGTGCGCCTCGTCGCAGATGATCAAATCCCAATCCGGCGCGGCCTGGAGCTTGGCCTTCAGCTCGTCCGAGCGGGCGGCCATGTCGAGCCGCATGATGAGCCGGTTGCGCTCGACGAAGGGATTGCCGGTGATGGAGCTCTCGATCTGGTCGCGTGTCAGCAGGTCGAAGCCGAGGCCGAACTTCTCGGCCAGCTCCTCCTGCCATTGCTCGACGAGGTTGCCGGGGGCCACGATCAGACAGCGCTCCAGGTCGCCGCGGATCATCAGTTCCTTGACGAGCAGGCCGGCCATGATCGTCTTGCCGGCGCCGGGATCGTCGGCCAGCAGGAAGCGCAGCGGCTGGCGCTGCAGCATCTCCGCGTAGACCGCGGTGATCTGGTGAGGGAGCGCCTCGATCTGTGATGCGCTGACGGCGAGGTAAGGGTCGAACAGATGCGCGAGCCGGATGCGGCTGGCCTCGGATGCGAGCCGCAACAGGGCGCCGTCGGCGTCGAACGCGTACGCACGGCCCGCCTGGACGAATTCGAGGGCGCTCTCATCGCCGCGATACAGGAGTCGCTCGCAGATCTTGCCGTCCGCCCGGAACACCAGGTTCAGAGCATCCTCGCCGAATCGCGAGACCTGGACGATCTCGGCAATGCTTGCCGGAACCAGCCCGCGTAGACGGGCGCCGGGCTTCAGGTCATCGAACACGTAAAGTCGAGATTGGGAGCATACTTCGTTCTTAACAGCCGAGCCGACGCCTTCAAAGCTTCAAACCGGATCGCAATTTTCGAGACAGCGGGTTCGGAAGAAAACCGCTCGGCTCTGTCCTGCCAACTTGCGTGTGCCGAGCGGTGG
>CAXTUK010000271.1:0-3818 GCA_964247395.1 uncultured Acetobacteraceae bacterium | reverse complement strand
GCCACCGCCGAGACCGGGGTGGCGGTGGCGGACTTCTATCCGGACGTGCGGCTCTCGGGCCAGATCGGCACCACGGCGCTGCAGTTCCCGCAGGCGTTCAATCTCTCGTCGGGTCTGTACCTGGTCGGGCCGTCGATCGACCTGCCGATCTTCGAGGGCGGCCGGCTGCGCGCGACCCTGCGCCTGCGCCGGTCGCAGCAGCGGCAGGCGGCGATCAGCTATCGGAGCACCGTGCTGCAGGCGTGGCAGGACGTGGACAATGCGCTGACCGCCTACGCCGAGGCGCAGCACCGGCGCGAGAGCATCGCCGAGGCGGTCCGCCAAGACCAGGTGGCGCTGGCGGCGGCGCGGCAGCGCTACCAGCAGGGGGTGGTCGATTTCCTCAACGTGCTCTCGGCCCAGAGCGCGCTGCTGCAGAACCGGAACACGCTGGCCGAGAGCGACATGCAGGTCGAGACCGACCTGGTGGCGCTTTATCGGGCGCTCGGTGGGGGCTGGGAGATTTCAGACCGGAGTGACGGGTAGACCAGGCTGGGGGACCGAGCCGGTCCCCCAGCCCCCCGCGCGGGGGGGGGTGGTTTTTTTCCCGCGGGGGTGCGGGGCTCCCCGGGGGGGGGGCCCCGGCCGGCCCCCCCCCCCCCCCGGCATCTCAATGGAAGCGACAGGCGACGCCGCCGGTGGCTTCAGGCTTGACCTGCACGAACATCAGCGTGATCGGCTCGTCGCCGACAGTCCCCGACAGGTGACCCGTGTGTCCGGACGGAGTCGGCCTGGACCCCTGGTCGCCGCCGAAGGATGCGTCGCCTGGTCCCATGGTCACGCGGCGGCCATCCGTCGTCTCGACGAACCAGCGTCCCGACAACGGGATCGTCCATTGCGGCTTCGGGTTCTCATGCCAGTTGCCCACCCAGCCTTTCGGGAACTGGGCGATCCAGATCGCGGCCGGTGTTCCCGGAAGCTTGTCGACGTCGATCGGTTCGACGCTCTTCCCGAGCGAGAAAGGTTTGAACTCCGTGAACCGGCAACGGGTCTGATGCGTGCCCCCGTCGCCGTCGACCCAGACGTCCCAGTAGCCCCGAGGCTGCGCGGGAGGAAGTGCCGCCGCCGTCCCGGCGAGACACAGCGACAGGCCCGAAGCGAGAAGCAACCTGATCGGCACGGCGGTCCTGGTATCGCTGTCGCTCATGCGCATCTCCTCGCGCTGTGACTTGGAGATCCGGCGAGACCATGTCCAATGCCGTATCGGCACCGGATGTTGCGAGCTGTGCATGGAGCTGGGCTGGATCGAGGATTTTCTCGTTCTCTTGGAATGCGGCGGCTTCTCGCGCGCCGCCGACCGGCGCCACGTGACGCAGCCGGCCTTCGGCCGCCGCATCCGCGCGCTCGAGGACTGGATCGGAACTCCGTTGTTCGACCGGAGCAGCCACCGGATCGCGCCGACGCCGGCGGGTCGCGCCTTCCAGCCGGCGGCCGAGGAGGTGCTGCGCCGGCTGAACCTGGGCCGCGTCCAGGCCAGGGACGCGGCCGGGGCGACCGCCTGCATCCGTTTCGCCAGCACGCATCTGCTGTCCTCGACCTTCTTCCCGCGCTGGTTGCCGCAGGTGGAGATGGCGGCGGGGTGCGACTTCCCGTTCCAGTTTCTGGTCGATAACATGATCGCGTGCGAACGCCTGATGCGGCGCGGCGAGGTCCGTCTCCTGCTGTGCCACCACCATGACGACGCGCCGGCGGAGCTCGACACCCGGTCCTTCGACCGCCTGCCGCTCGGGCGCGACCGCCTGGTGCCGGTCAGCGCGCCGGATCCTCGTGGAGAACCGCTGCACGCGCTGCGGAACGACGGCCGTGCGATCGCCCTGCTGTCCTACCGCCCGGAATCCGGTCTGGGGCGCATCCTGGGCCGCTCCAACCTCGTCGAGCGACTGGAAGGCCGCCTCAGGCCGGCGTTCCACGCGCATGCCGCGCTGACCCTGCTGGCGGTCGCCCGGGCGGGACGGGGCGTCGCGTGGGTGCCGCTGTCTGCGGCCACCGGGATGCTCACCGAAGGGACGCTCGTGCCGGCCGGCGGCCCGGATTGGGAGATCCCGATCGAGATCTGCCTGCTCCGTCCCGCCGCGCGCCAGGAACCGGTGCTGGAGCAGTTCTGGGCGCACGCGGGCGACGGCGCCGGCCAGGCCCGCGGGTGAGCCGCCCTGTCCTGGCTTGCCTCGCAGCTACTCCGCCGCCTCGGCGATGCCGACGACGCGCGCCGGGTCGCGCATGGTGACCATCTCCTCGGCCGACGTCCGATGGATGCCCACGGTCTGGTCGATCTGGCGCTTGGTCAGGCCCGCGCTCACGGCGACCGCGAAGCCCTGGATGATCTCGGGGGCGTCGTCGCCGAGCATGTGGGCGCCGAGCACGACGCCGCTCGACTGGTCGACGACCAGCTTCATCGTCGACCGGTTGGCGGAGCGGGCGCTGATCATGTGCTTGAGCGGGGTGAAGCGGGAGAGATAGACCTCGACGCACCCTCGCTGGCTCGCTTCCTGCTCGGTCAGGCCGACGCTCGCCATCGGCGGGGAGAAGAAGACCGCCTTGGCGACGCTGTCGAGCGACCAGCGACGCGGCTCGCCGGGTCCGAACAGGCGGTGGGCCAGGCGATGGCCCTCGGCGATCGCGACGGGGGTCAGGTTGAGGCGGTTGGAGACGTCGCCGATGGCGTGGATGTGCGGCACGCTGGTGGTGTTCTCGTCGTCGACGACGACGCCGCCGGCCGCGTTGGTCTCGACCCCGGCGCATTCGAGGCCGAGTCCCTCGGTGTGCGGCTTGCGGCCGACGGCGAAGAAGACGAGGTCGGCCTCGACGGCGGCGCCGTCCGACAGCTCGGCGGTGAACTGGCCGTCGCCGTGCCTGCTGACCTTGTGCAGCGTGGTGAGCGGGCGCTGGGCGATGCCGCGCGCGTCGATGGCCTCCGACAAGGCGTCGCGCATGTCCTCGTCGAAGCCGCGCAGCGGCTTGGGTTGCCGGTAGACGAGGGTGACGGCGGAGCCCAGCGCGCTGAAGATGCCGGCGAACTCGACGCCGATATAGCCGCCGCCGACGATGACGATGCGGGCGGGGCGCTCGCGCAGATGGAAGGCGTCGTCCGAGACGATGCCGAGATCGCCGCCCTCGATATGCGGCTCGACGATCGGATGGCCGCCGGTCGCGATGACGATGCGCTCGGCGGTGACGCGCCGGCCGCCGACCTCGAGCGTGTGGGCATCGAGAAAGGTGGCGCGCGCGTCGAAATGCGTCGCCCCTGCCCTGTCGAGCACCGACACGTAGATCGCGTTGAGGCGCGAGATCTCCTTGTCCTTGGCGGCGATCAGGGCGCGCCAGTCGTGCGGGCCGACATGGGTGTCCCAGCCGAAGGCGCGGCTGTCGGCGGCGGCGGCGGCGTAGTCGCCGGCCTGGACGAGGAGCTTCTTGGGCACGCAGCCGACATTGACGCAGGTGCCGCCCCAGAACCGCTCCTCGGCGATGCCGACCCGGGCGCCGTAGCCGGCGGCGATGCGGGCGCAACGGACCCCGCCGGAGCCGCCGCCGATGACGAAGAGGTCGAAGTCGTAGGGCATTCGGTGTTCCTTGGGGACGGCCGCCGCCTACATCGGCACTGGAGGCTTGACCATGATGTTGTCCCGGGCTGGTTTGGGCGGCGTGGCAATGGTGCTGGGCGGAACAGCGGCGCATGCCGCGGTCCCACCACTGGCCCAGTTGCCGGACCGGCACCAGGAGACGCGCTAGGCGAACGCGCGCGGCAACCAGCTGCAGCGCCCGCACGCGCCACCACGGGTCCA
>CAXTUK010000270.1:0-3830 GCA_964247395.1 uncultured Acetobacteraceae bacterium | reverse complement strand
CCGCCAGGCCCGACCTGATCGTGCTCGACGAGCCGACCTCGAGCCTCGACGTCTCGACGCAGGCGACGCTGCTGAACCTGCTTCGCGCGCTCGGACGCACGGACGGCGTCGCCTATGTGCTGATCAGCCACGATCTCGCCGCGGTGAGCTTCATGGCCGACCGGATCGCGGTGCTGCGCGCCGGCGAGATCGTCGAGGTGCAGGACACGGCGTCGCTGCTCGCCGCACCGCGCGACGCCTACACGGCGGCGCTGGTCCGGGCGGCGCTGGGGGAAGGCTAAGTATCGCGGGTCCGGGGGCGCCTGCTCCCGGCGGGTTTGGAGCAGCGCCCCAAGATCACGCGAAGTCGAGCCAAGTCATCTGACGCCAACCTGACGCGGTTTCGCCCGACGAGACTTGGCCGGACCATAAACAGACGGCAAGGTTTAACCGGATTGTCATCCGCGCCGCGGGACAGCGCCTGTTCCGATCATTATAACCGCCCGCACACGGCGGTTGCCTTGCGGGCAGCCCGACGGGACTTCGGGAGATCGACAGATGAAGATGACCACCAGCCTCACGCCGATCGGCGGCCTGCTCGCGCTCGGGCTCGCCTTGCCGGCGCTCGCCGCGCCGTCCACGCAGTTCCCGACCTACACCGTCGGGCCGCAGAAGAACGGCTCGATCATCGTGTCGAACCTGCAGCGGATCACGCCGGCCGGCACGCTGGTCAATCTCGGCACGCAGGTGCGCGCGAAGGCGATCGCGCTGAACCCGACCGGGAATCACACCGCGGCGGTGCTGCTGATGGGCGCGTCGGCGCCGGTGAAGGTCATCGACACCAGGACCGGCGCCGTGCTGCAGACCTTCATTCCGGCGCAGGACAACACCGGCTCCTACGGCGGCATCACCTACTCGGCCGACGGCAAGCACCTGTTCTTCAGCCAGGACAGCAGCAATCTCGAGATCGCGTCGGTCAGCGCCAAGGGCCTGCTCACCGAGTATGGCCGGGTGGCGCTGCCGGCGACCACCGCGATCCCGCTCTACACGCCGGGCACCGCCTATCCGGGCGGCATCGCGGTGACGTCCGACGGCAAGTCGGCCTACGTGCTGCTCAACCAGAACAACACGGTCGGCGTGGTCAGCCTCGCCGGCTCGACGCCGACGCTGACCCAGCAGATCGCGGTCGGCAACGCGCCGAACAGCATCGTGATCGCGGGCGGCTACGCCTATGTCAGCAACGAAGGCGGCCGGCCGGCGCGGTCGGGCGACTTCACCGACATCTCGTCCGGCACGCCGATCGTCTCGGATCCGGCGACCGACAGCGCCAGCACCGGCACCATCTCGGTGATCAATCTCGCGACCAACCAGGTCGTCGGCACCATCGATGTCGGCCTGCATCCGGCCGGCATGACGGTGCACGGCTCGACGCTGTATGTCGCGAACGCCTACAGCGAGACCGTGTCGCTGATCGACCTCGGCACCAACAAGGTGGTCAAGACGATCAACGCGGGCATCCCGTTCTACAAGACGTTCGGCGCCATGCCGAACAGCATCGCCACCGACGGCACCTACCTGTTCGTCGCCGAGTACACCGCCAACGCGATCGCGGTGATCAATCTCGCGACCAGCTCGCTGATCGGCTACATCCCGACCGCCTACGGACCGAGCTCGGTGGTCTACGACGCGGCCGGCAAGCAGCTGATCGTGGCCGACGACAAGGGCACCGGCACGCAGGGCTCGCTCGGCACGGCGCATGGCGTCACCGCCTACAACACCCACCAGGACACCGGCACCGCGAGCCTGATCAAGGTGCCGAGCCTCGACCAGTTCGTCGGCGACACCGTCAACGTGGTCGAGAACAACCACTGGGATCTGCTGCAGAACACGCTGGTCGGGCCGGCCTTCGTCAACGCCGGCGCCAAGCCGGTCGCGGTTCCCGCGCATATCGGCGAGCCCTCGCTGATCAAGCACGTCTTCCTGATCATCAAGGAGAACCGCACCTACGACCAGATCCTCGGCGACGTCGCCAAGGGCAACGGCGACGCCTCGCTCGCGGTGTTCGCGCAGGCGACGCCGAACCAGCATGCGCTGATCCAGCGCTTCCCGCTGCTCGACAACGTCTATGCGCCGAGCCGACAGTCGGCGGACGGCCATCCCTGGATCGTGTCGTCGATCTCGGCCTATGCCAACGACATCCTGTCGCCCGACTGGGTCCGATCCTATCCCGGCGGCAACAGCAACGACGAGATGACCTACACGCCGAAGGGCTTCCTGTGGCAGACCGTGCAAGCGGCCGGGCACAGCGTGAAGATGTACGGCGAGTGGAGCGGCAGCCAGTCGATCAACGGCAAGTACACGTGGTCGGACTGGTACAACTACGCCAACATCCTCGAGGGCAAGGCGACCGGCACGTCGCCGATCACCAAGACCACCGACACCGAGACCACCACCGTCCCGTCGGCGGCGGCGATCCTCGATCCGCACTATCCGTCGTTCAACACAGGCATCCCCGACCAGTATCGCGTCGACTACTACCTGCCGATCTTCCAGCAGCAGGAGGCGACCAACACGCTGCCCGACCTGACGATCATGTGGCTGCCGGACGACCACACGTCGGGCCTCACGCCGGGCTTCCCGATCCCGACGGCGGCGCAGGCCGACAACGACTTGGCGCTCGGCCGGATCGTGGACGCGGTCAGCCACGGCAAGGACTGGCCGACCACCGCGATCTTCGTCGAGGAGGACGACGCGCAGGATGGCGTCGATCACGTCGACGGGCATCGCCAGCCGGTCTACGTCATCAGCCCCTACGCCAAGCAGAGCGCCGCGAAGTCGGACAGCACCTCCTACACCGCCGAGAGCATCAACCGCACGATCGAGAACATCCTGGGCGCGCAGCCGCTGACCCAGTTCGACCTGACCGCGTCGCCGATGCGCACCGCGTTCACCGACACGCCGAACGACGCGCCGTTCACCACCCTGCCGCCGACGGTGCCGCTGAACACGTTCCCCACGCCGACGACCTCGCAGGGCGCTTCCAACGACCTGCGCGGCGCCTGGACCCTCGCCTCGGCCAAGCTGATGCAGGGCCACACCAACCATGCCGACTCGGTCGACGAGAACGTGCTCAACCACGTGATCTGGTATGCGAGCACCGGCTTCGCCCGGCCCTACCCGGGCGAGAAGAAGGTGCTGCCGCCGGCCGCGTTCCACCCGCACGCGCCGACCGCCGACAGCGACGACTGATCCGTCCCGACGCCCGAGCGCGCCCTCTCGCGGTTCGTCCGCGGGAGGGCGTTGTCTTTTTAGCCCCGCGATGCTTTGAGCGGGCCGATGCACAGCCTGCCCGCCCTGCTCGCGCAAGCCACCCGCTCGCTGCAGGCCGGCCACCCCGCCGACGCGATCGCCCCCTTGCGAGAGGCGGCGCTGCTGCAGCCCGCGAACGCCGCGGTGCAGCACGATCTCGGCGTCGCCTGCCTCGAGGCGGGCCTGATCGAGGAGGCGTCGGAGAGCCTCGGCCGGGCGGTGGCCGCCGATCCGCGGTTCGCGAAGGCCGGGGGGCGGCTCGGCATCGCGCTCGAGGCGCGGAACGAGGCCGAGCCGGCGATCGCGGCCTACGCGAGGGCGACCGAACTGCTGCCGTCGCTGGTCGAGGCGCGTCACCGGGCCGGCTGCCTGCTCGAGACCATGGGCCACCGGCGGGCGGCGCGCGAGGCGTTCCGGCGAGGCGCCGCGGCGAAGAGCAGCCTCGGCAGGATCTGTGCCGCGCGCGTCGCGCTGCTCGACGATCGCGACGAGGAGGCCGAACGGACGCTGCGCCGGCTGCTGGCGCGCGAGCCGGGCAACGC
>CAXTUK010000269.1:0-3838 GCA_964247395.1 uncultured Acetobacteraceae bacterium | reverse complement strand
GTCCAGGGCAGAGCCCTGGCGTTCCTGACGCCTTGGCCCGGATTTGTGCTCGGACCCTCGACATCGTTGAAGCCCGCCAATCCTCGATGTCGATTGATGCGCTTCGCGCGCAGACCCACGACCAGGACTTCACGCCACGCGGCTTCGCGCGAGCGATGCCCGGGCTGATCGCCGAGCTCAAGCGGGCCTCCCCCTCGGCCGGCCTGATCCGGGCCGACTTCGATGCCGTCGCCCTGGCGCGGGCCTACGAGGCGGCCGGGGCGGCCTGCCTGTCGGTGGTGACCGAGGAGAGCGAGTTCCGCGGCAGTCTCGACGATCTGCGGGCGGCGCGCGCGGCGACGTCGCTGCCGGTGCTGCGCAAGGACTTCATCCTCGATCCCTGGCAGCTCTACGAGAGCCGCCTGGCGGGGGCGGACTGCATCCTGCTGATCATCGCGGCGCTGGACGGCGGCCTGGCGGTCGAGCTGGCCGGGCTGGCGGCGTCGCTCGGTCTGGACGTGCTGGTCGAGGTGCACGACGAGGGCGAGCTCGAGCGCGCGCTCGCGTGCGGCACCCGGCTGATCGGCATCAACAACCGCGACCTGCGCACGCTGCGCACCGATCTCGCGACGACGGAGCGGCTGGCGCCGCTGGTGCCGGCGGACCGGATCGTGGTCTCCGAGAGCGGCATCCGCACGCACAACGACGTCCGCCGCCTGTCGGCGCTCGGCGTCGGGAGCTTCCTGGTGGGCGAGAGCCTGTTGCGCCGGCCTGACCTGCAGGCGGCGACGCGCGCGTTGCTGGGGCGGCCATGACCGGCCTGACGCATCTCGACGCGGACGGGCGCGCGGTGATGGTCGACATCGCCGGCAAGCCCGAGACCGGGCGCCGGGCGGTGGCGGCCTGCCTGGTGTCGATGCGGTCGGAGACGCTGGCGCTGATCGCGAGCCGCAGGGCGCCGAAGGGCGACGTGCTGGCCGCCGCGCGGATCGCCGGCATCATGGCCGCCAAGCGCACCGCCGACCTGATCCCGCTCTGCCATCCACTGGCGCTGAGCAGCGTCGTCGTGGCGCTCGAGCCGGCCGAAGCCGGCATCGAGGTGCGGGCGACGGTGGCGACGACGGGACGGACGGGTGTCGAGATGGAGGCGCTGACGGCGGCCTCTGTCGCGGCGCTCACGATCTACGATATGTGCAAGGCGGTCGACCGCTCGATGCGCGTCGACGGTCTGCGGGTGGTCGAAAAATCGGGCGGCCGGTCGGGCGCCTTCAGTCAGGCATAGGGGTCCTCCGATGGGCAGAGGCGACAGGAACGGCGCGAACGGCGCCTCGCGCACCGCGGACGCCTCCGCGATCAAGGTCGAGGGCGCGGGCGAGCTCGGCGCCGACCGGCTCCGCCGCGCCTGGGCCGACATGCTGCTGATCCGCCGCTTCGAGGAGCAGGCAGGCGCGCTCTACGGCATGGGGCTGATCGGCGGCTTCTGCCATCTCTATATCGGCCAGGAGGCGGTGGTGGTCGGCGTGCAGATGGCGCTCCAGCCGGGCGACCAGGTGGTGACCTCCTATCGCGACCACGGCCACATGCTGGCGACGGGAATGGATCCGAAGGGCGTGATGGCCGAGCTCACCGGCCGCGCCACCGGCTATTCGCGCGGCAAGGGCGGCTCGATGCACATGTTCTCGCGCGAGCAGAACTTCTTCGGCGGCCACGGCATCGTCGGCGCCCAGGTCAGCATCGGCACCGGGCTCGCCTTCGCCCACCCCGACCCCCGCAACCCCCGCGTCTCGGGCACCTAATTAGGCGAGGGCGCCGCCAACCACGGCCACGTGTTCGAGGCGTTCAACATGGCGGCGCTGATGCGGCTGCCGTCGGTCTATGTCATCGAGAACAACCGCTACGGCATGGGCACCTCGGTCGAGCGGGCGTCGGCGTCGCACGACCTGTCGAGGAACGGCGCGCCCTGGGGCATCCCGGGCCTGAAGGTGGACGGCATGGACGTGCTCGCGGTGCACAAGGCGGCCGAGCAGGCGATGGCGCATTGCCGGTCGGGCGCCGGACCGTTCCTGATCGAGGCGCAGACCTACCGCTATCGCGGCCACTCGATGAGCGACCCGGCCAAGTACCGCACCCGTGACGAGGTCGACGAGATGCGCGCCTCGCACGACGCGATCGAGAGCGCCAAGCGCCGCCTGGTCGAGCTCGGCGTGCCCGAGGACCAGCTCCGCGCCGAGGAGGGCGCGATCCGCAGGCGCATCGCCGAGGCGGTGCAGTTCGCCAAGGACAGCCCAGAGCCCGACGAGGCCGAATTGTGGACCGACGTGCTGGTGGAGGCGCGCGCGTGACCGAGATCCTGATGCCGGCCCTGTCGCCGACGATGACCGAGGGCAGGATCGCCCGCTGGCTGAAGGGCGTCGGCGACGCGGTCCAGCCGGGCGACGTGCTGGCCGAGATCGAGACCGACAAGGCGACGATGGAGGTCGAGGCGATCGACGAGGGCACGATCGAGCGGATCCTCGTCGACGAGGGCACCGACGGGGTCGCGGTCAACACGCCGATCGCGGTGCTCAAGGGCGAAGGCGAGGCGGCGGCGGCCGACGAGACCGCGACGATGCCGAACGTCGCGGCGCAGGGATCGGACTTCAAGGCGATCGCCGACCGCACGCGCGAGGAGCAGGGCCACAAGTTCGCGCCGGTCGCAGGTGCCGCGCCGGCGTCCGAGCCGGACGCGGGCGAGACGCGCGAGATGACGGTGCGCGAGGCGTTGCGCGACGCGATGGCGTCCGAGATGCGACGCGACGGCGACGTGTTCCTCATCGGCGAGGAGGTCGCCCAGTACCAGGGCGCCTACAAGATCAGCCAGGGCCTGCTCGACGAGTTCGGCGAGCGGCGGGTGATCGACACGCCGATCACCGAGCACGGCTTCGCCGGGCTCGCGGTGGGCGCCGCCCTCGCCGGCCTCAAGCCGATCGTCGAGTTCATGACCTTCAACTTCGCCATGCAGGCGATCGACCAGATCATCAACTCGGCCGCCAAGACGCTCTACATGTCGGGCGGCCAGATGGGCTGCCCGATCGTCTTCCGCGGTCCCAACGGCGCCGCATCGCGCGTCGCCGCCCAGCACAGCCAGGACTACGCGAGCTGGTACGCGCACGTTCCGGGATTGAAGGTGGTCGCACCCTTCTCGTCGGCCGACGCGGTCGGCCTGCTGCGCGCGGCGATCCGCGACCCGAACCCGGTGATCGTGCTCGAGAACGAGATCCTCTACGGCCAGAGCTTCGCCGCACCCGTGTCGGACGACTACGTGGTCCCGATCGGCCGCGCCAAGATCGAGCGCGCCGGCGATCGCGTCACCATCGTCGCCTACAGCATCATGGTCGGCGTCGCGTTGCGCGCCGCCGCCGAACTCGCCGAGCAGGGCATCGAGGCCGAGGTGATCAACCTGCGCTCGCTTCGCCCGCTCGATGCCGAGACCGTCGTCAACAGCATCAGGAAGACCAACCGCCTCGTCACCGTCGAGGAGGGCTGGCCCTATGCCGGGATCGGTTCCGAAGTCGCGATGCGGGTGATCGAGGAGGCGTTCGACTGGCTCGACGCGCCGCCGGTGCGCGTGCACGGCGCCGACGTGCCGCTGCCCTACGCCGCCAACCTGGAGAAGCTCGCCCTGCCGCAACCGCGATGGGTGATCGACGCGGTGAGGAAGATCGTCTGATGGCAAGCCAGGTCCTGATGCCGGCGCTCAGTCCGACGATGACCGAGGGCACGCTCGCGCGCTGGCTCAAGCGGGAAGGGGACATGGTGGCGCCCGGCGACGTGCTGGCCGAGATCGAGACCGACAAGGCGACGATGGAGGTCGAGGCGA
>CAXTUK010000268.1:0-3840 GCA_964247395.1 uncultured Acetobacteraceae bacterium | reverse complement strand
GGGGCGTTATAGACCGGGCTCGCGGCAAGCGGGAGGGGGGTGTGGTCGGCGAAGCCGGCGAGCAGCCAGATGCCGCCGCCGCCGGCGAGACCCTCCTCGTGACCGTAGGCGCCGAGAAAGCCGAAGATGCGGGCGCCTGCATCTGCGTAGTATCCGTAAAGGGCGGCGATGGTGGCGATGGTTGCGAGCGGCATCGCCAGCCGAGGCGTGCGCCACAGGGCCGGGGCGATGGCGACGGGGAGGAACTTGACCAGGATGGCGGCGCCGAGTGCGACACCGGTCAGGACGTCGCGCCGGGCGGCGCGCAGGACGAGCGCCAGCGGGATCAGGCCGACCGCGAGCGAGTCGACATGGCCGTTGCCGGCGAAGCACCAGACCGCGAGCGGGTTCCAGGCATAGATCAGGACGCGCGACAATGGCCGACCGGTCTGCCGAAGAAGCCAGAGGAGGCACGCGATCGCGAGCGCTTCGAAGCCGACGGCGGCGAGGCGGATGGCGAGCGTGGATTGGCTGATCGAGGCCACGGCGCGGAATACGATCTGGGCGGTCGGCGGATAGATCGTGGGGGCGTAGTCGCGACGATTGACGTGCGGGTAGATGGCCTGGTCGCGCAGATGCCGCAGGGCGGGGTCGGCCGGGATGAAACGGTAGGGGTTGACGCCGGCGAGCTGGACGCGACCGTCCCAGACATAGCGGTAGAGATCGCTCGACAGGAACGGCGGCGCGGTCAGAGCGAGGACTCGCAAGAAGGCGGCGATCGTCAGGATGAGCCACAGCGCGCGCGGCGGGTTCGGGCCGGTGACGAGGCGACAGGCGGCGAGGTAGGCGGCGGCGGCAAAAGCGAGGACGGCGACGAAGAGGGCGACGTGCCGCTCGCTGCCGGCCTGCGGGCCCTGGTGCACGTGCAGCGCCAGTCCGGCGATGGTGGTCGCGACCAGGAAGGCGCCGAGGAACGCGAGCGGCCTGTTCAAGCGGCGGGGCGCAGCCCGAGGCGGTCGATGCAGCGCCTGGTCGCGAGAGCGGCGAAGCCTTCGGCGGGAGATGCCAACTCGTCGAGCAGGCGACCGAGCGAGGCGGCATCGTCGACGTCGTACCAGGGCGGCAGTTCGGCGAGTTCGAGGCCGAGCGAGGCGGCGCGGGCGCGCGTCTGCTCGGCGACGTCGGCGGTGCTCCAGGCGATATCGGCGAACAGGTTGGCGTGCTCGCGCTTCATGCCGAGCAGGTAGTAGCCGCCATCCTCGGCGGGACCGAGCACGGCGCGGTCGCCGTCGGCCGCCAGGAGCTCGGCGGTCCGGACGAGGAAGGCGGTCGGCAGGGTGGGTCCGTCCGAGTTGAGCACACAGGCGGACCGGTGGCCGCCCGCGAGCAGCGTTCGGGTGGCATGCAGCAGGCAGCGGCCGAAGCCCCGGACAGAGGCGGACGCATCGATGCTGCCGTCGGCGAGGACGAGGCCGGTTCCAGGGGCGATATTCGGTTCGAGCATCGTCTCGAGACCGGCGGGCGCGTAGGCGACGTAGGCGGCGATCGGGACGGAGCGCGCCGCCTCGACAATGTTGGACGTGGTGTCGCGCAGGAAGGCGGCGCTCATCGCGGCGGCCTGCTCGAAGGTCAGCGGCGGGACCAGGCGGGTCTTGGCGTGGCCGGGGCGCGGGGCCTTGGCCATGACGGCGATGGCGCAGGACATCAGGAGCCGCTGAACCAGTTGTAGCCACGGTCCTCCCAGAAGCCGCCCGGGCGGAAGCTGCTGACATACAGCGTGGTGACAAACTTGGGCTGCTTGAAGCCGAGCTTGGTAGGGATGCGGACCTTGAAGGGGTAGCCGTAGACCGGCTCGATCGGGTGGCCCCGCCGGGAGGTCGCGATCAGGGTCTGGGGGTGGAGAGCGGTCTGCATGTCGATGCCGCCATAGTAGCCGTCGGCGCACTCGAAGCCGACATAGGGTCTGGAGAGGTCGGCGCCGACATGGCGGAGGAAGTCGCCGAGCCTGGGGCCGCCCCACTGGCCGATATAGCTCCAGCCTTCGACGCACACATGCCGGGTGATCTCGGATTGCTGCGGTAGTCGAGCGAAATCGGCGATCTGCCATGGCCGCTTGTCGGCGATGGCGCCGGCGAGCGACAGGCGGTAGTTCGCGGGGTCGAGGCGGGGAACCTGGTCCTGCCCGTAATAGGCGTTGAAACGGTCCTTTTCGGCGAGACGGTTGGCGGCGTAGATCCGGGCCAGTCGGTCGTGGCCGAACAGCGCCGCCTGCACGCGGTCATTCCAGCGCGACACCGCGTGCAATGTGCTCTGCACGGCGTCGCTGTCGCTGATGTCGCAGCCGGTCAGGAGGGTCAGCGCGCCGAGGCTGAGGCTGCGGCCCATCAGGGTGCGCCGACGGACGGCGGCGGCGAGGTCCTGGTTCATTCGTGGGTGGCCCGGCCGAGGGTCATGGCGACGAGGGTCTTGGGGACCACGGCCACGAGGGCGATGTGGACGAGGATGAAGGCGACGATGGCGCTCATGAAGAAGAAATGGACGATACGCGCGAACTCGAAACCGCCCATCGCCCAGGTGAGCCAGCCAAGCTGCACCGGCTTCCAGATCGCGAGGCCAGAGAAGACCATCATCAGGATGGCGAACAGGACGCCCCAGTAGAAGGCCTTCTGCACGGCGTTGTAGGCGCCGAGATGGTGCTCGAGGCGGAAGCGGGCGGCGGCGATGAAGTCGCGCAGGAACGAGCGGGGACCGACCGGCAGCAGGTCGCGGCGGAGATGGCCGGTGACGAGGCTGTGCAGGACGTAAATGCCGACGGCCGCCACGAGGAGCCACATGCCGGCGAAATGCCAGGCGATGGCGTTCGACGTGCCGCCCTCGCCATGCTGGTCGTAGGAGTATTGCGGGTCGCCGCCAAGCGTCGCCCAGATCGGGAAGGTGAAGGGCAGGATCGGCACGTCATTGTAGATGCGCCAGCCGCTGCCGATCATGATGAAGATTGCCAGCGCGAACAGCCAGTGCGAGAGGCGGCGGGTGGCGGGATGGCGCTGTTCCTCAACCGGACCGCTCATGTCTCGATCTCCAGTCCGCTGTTTGCCAGGCGGGCGCGTGCGGCAGGGGTGGCGAGGAACGCGAGGAAGGGCGAGGCGAAGCGGCTGAGTGCCTTCCTGTTCAGAACGGCCGCGTAGCGCACCGGCGCGTAGGCCTCGTCGGGGATGGCGGCGGCGATGCCGAACTGGCCGGCGCGTTGGTCGGTGGCAAAGACGAGGCCGAAATCGACCTCGCCGCGGGCGAGGAGACCGGCGACGTTGACGGTGTCGAGCTCACCCACCAGCGTGGTCCGCACGCGGAGACGTTCGAGCAAGGAACGCATGTCGACGATGGCGTTGCCGGTCGGGTCGGTGACGCCGAGCCGTGCGGGGGCAAGCAGCGCGGGAAGTTGCGTGGGCGGCACCGGCGCCGGAGCCTCGCCGGCGCGCGCTACGACGAGACGGTCTCGCCAGTTGCCGACCGTGGGATCGATCCCGGCGAGCCCGGCGGCCTGCAACGATGCGGCGACCGGGGCGAGAGCCACGAAGACGTCGTTGCGTTCGCCGCGGGCCAGCTGCGCGGCCAAGATCCGGTCGGCGGTCGCAAGTATCCTGACCGGGACGCCGGTCTGGCCCCGAAAGAGCGCGGCGACCCGGTGGAGTGCGGGTGCGAGCGAGGGATTGCAGAAGACGACGGCGTCGGGCGCGTGACTGAACTCGGCGTGAGCTGCCGACGCGATCAAGGAGGATCCGAGGCCGCCGGCAAAGATGTTGCTGGCGCGCAGCAGGGTCTCCCTTCGTCCGAGTGCTGGCGGGTCCATCGTTTGTCCTCGCG
>CAXTUK010000267.1:0-3840 GCA_964247395.1 uncultured Acetobacteraceae bacterium | reverse complement strand
GTAGGTCAGGTTGCCGACGGCGGGGAAGATCGAGCCGCCGACGACGTCGACCGGAACCCGGGTCTCGTAGGCGTGCAGGTCGAGCTCGACGGCCTGGGCGGTGCGTGACAGGTTGCTGACGCAGAGGATCGTCTCGCTGACCCCGTCGTGATACTCGCGCAGATAGGCGAGCACCTTGCGGTTCTGCGGATAGAGGAAGCGCTGGGTGCCGCGGCCGAACGAGATGTGGCGTCGTCGCATGCTCGCCGTGCGACGACACCAGTTCAGCAACGAATGGCTGTCGGACGCCTGGGCCTCGACGTTGAGCGCGAAGTAGCCGTAGATCGGATCCATCAGCGGCGGCAGCACCAGCGACGCCGGATCGGCGCGCGAGAAGCCGCCATTGCGGTCGACCGACCATTGCATCGGCGTGCGAACGCCGTCGCGGTCGCCGAGATGGATGTTGTCGCCCATGCCGATCTCGTCGCCGTAATAGATCACCGGCGTGCCGGGCATGGAGAGGAGCAGGCCGTTCATCAGCTCGATGCGCCGTCGGTCGCGTTGCATGAGGGGCGCGAGGCGTCGGCGGATGCCCAGGTTGATCCGCGCGCGGCGGTCCGACGCGTAGGTCTCCCAGAGATAGTCGCGCTCCGACGAGGTGACCATCTCGAGGGTGAGCTCGTCGTGGTTGCGCAGGAAGATCGCCCACTGGCAGTTGGCGGGGATCTCCGGTGTCTGGCGCATGATGTCGGTGATCGGGAAGCGGTCCTCGCGCGCGATCGCCATGTACATGCGCGGCATCAGCGGGAAGTGGAACGCCATGTGGCATTCGTCGCCCTCGCCGAAATAGGTCTGCACGTCCTCGGGCCACATATTGGCTTCCGCGAGCAGCATCACGCCGGGGGCGTAGACGTCGAGCTCGGCGCGGATCTTCTTGATCACCGCGTGGGTTTCGGGGAGGTTCTCGTTGGTGGTGCCGTCGCGCTCGACGAGGTAGGGAACCGCGTCGAGACGCAGGCCGTCGATGCCGAGATCGAGCCAGAAGCGCATGACCGAGAGCACTTCCTCGAGCACGGCCGGGTTGTCGAAATTGAGGTCTGGCTGATGACTGTAGAAGCGATGCCAGTAGTAGGCCTTCGCTTCCTCGTCCCAGGCCCAGTTCGACTTCTCGGTGTCGATGAAGATGATTCGGGTCTCGTTGTATTTGTCGTCGTTGTCGGACCAGACATAGAAGTCGCGTTCCGGCGAGCCCTTCGGCGCCCGTCGCGCGCGCTGGAACCATGGATGCTGGTCGGACGTGTGGTTGATGACCAGCTCGGTGATCACCTTCAGGCCGAGATCGTGGGCGCGGCCGACGAACTCGCGCATCTGCCCGACCGTGCCGTAATCCTCCGAGACGGTCCGGTAGTCGGAGATGTCGTAGCCGTCGTCGCGACGCGGCGAGGGATAGAACGGCAGCATCCAGATCGCGGTGACGCCGAGGTCGGCGATGTAGTCGAGCTTGTCGAGCAGGCCACGGAAGTCGCCGATGCCGTCGTTGTTGCCGTCAAAGAACGACTTGACGTGCACCTGGTAGATGACGGCGTCCTTGTACCAGAGCGGGTCGTCGGTGCTGGTGGGCGTGCTCGGAACCGGCGTGGTGGTGGTGATGCTCATCGTGCGTGCGGTGCCTCAGGCGAGACGCCAGATCGCGTAGGGGCGATCGGGCGTGAGGGTGACGCTCTGATACTTTCCGGTCAGGCGGAAGCGTGTCTCGCCGATCAGGTCGTCGATGTCGACACCGGCCGTGTCGGGCAGGCCCGACTTGTAGAGGGGCAGCTCGATCGGGGCGGTCTGGGTGTTGAACGGGTCCATGCTGATCGCGACCAGGACGACGTTGCCGCGGCCGGGCGTCGCCTTCTCGAAGAACAGCACGGCGTCGTTGGCGGCGGGCAGGAAGGAGACGCCGAGATGGGTCTGCAGGGCCGGATTGGCGCGGCGGATGGCGTTGAGACGGGTGATCTCCGGCACGATGTTGCCCGGCCGGTCCCAGTCCCAGGCGCGCAACTGGAACTTCTCGCTGTCGAGATACTCCTCCTTGCCCGGTGCGAGCGGCGCGCCTTCGCAGAGCTCGAAGCCGTTGTAGACGCCCCAGAGACCGGACAGCGTCGCCGCGAGTGCGGCGCGGATCAGGAAGCCCGGCCGGCCGGAGTTCTGCAGGAAGAACGGGTTGATGTCGGGCGTGTTGACGAAGAAATGCGGCCGGTAGAAATCCCGCATCGGGCCGTCGGCGAGGTCGGCGAGGTATTCGGCGATCTCGGCCTTGGCGTTTCGCCAGGTGAAGTAGGTGTAGGACTGCGAGAAGCCGACCTTGGCGAGACGGGCCATGATCCTGGGGCGGGTGAAGGCCTCGGCGAGGAACACCGCGTCGGGATAGCGGGCCCGCACCGCGCCGATCATCCATTCCCAGAACGGGAACGCCTTGGTGTGCGGGTTGTCGACCCGGAACAGGCGGATGCCACGTGCGCACCAGAACAGCACGGTGTCGGCGAGCTCGAGCCACAGTCCGGGCACCGCGCCGTCGGCGAAAAAGTCGACGTTGACGATGTCCTGGTATTTCTTGGGCGGGTTCTCGGCGTAGCGGATGGTGCCGTCCGGACGCCAGTTGAACCAGTCGGGATGTTCGCGCAGCCAGGGATGGTCGGGCGAGCACTGGATGGCGAAATCGATCGCGAGCTCGAGCCCGTGCGCGATCGCCGCCTGGCGCAGATGCTCGAAGTCGTCGAACGAGCCGAGTTCGGAATGAAGCGCCTGGTGGCCGCCGTCCGCCGCACCGATCGCGTACGGCGAGCCGGGATCGGCGTCCGACGGGGTCAGGCTGTTGTTCGGACCTTTCCGGTTGGTGCGGCCGATCGGGTGGATCGGCGGGAAGTAGAGCACGTCGAAGCCCATCGACCTGATGCGCGGCAGGTGGCGCTCGACGTCGCGGAAGGTGCCGTGACGCCGAGGATCGTCGGACATCGAGCGGGGGAAGACCTCGTACCAGGCGGCGAACCCGGCGGCGGTGCGCTCGGCGTCGACCGGGACCGGGTTGCTGGTGGCGGCGAAGGGGCGCGGATCGGCGTCCTGCATGATCGCGGCAGTGGCATCGGCGAGCAGGATGGCGCGCCTCGCGTCGTCGTCGGGCGCGTCGGCCAGCCCGGTCGCGAGCGCGTGGGCGCCGAGGGTGCGGGCGACGAGTTCCGCGCCTTCGCGCAGCTCGAGCGCCGTGGGCACGCCGGCCGCGTGCTTCTTGGCGAGCTCGTCGCGGAAGGTCGCGAAGGCGTCGCGCCAGGCGCCGACGCGGTAGTGGTGCAGGCCGATGCCGGTCAGCGGGAAGGCGGCCTGCCAGCGGTCGTTGCCGAGCGGCCGCAGCCTGGTCTCCTCCCAGCGCTCGGCGCCGGGCTCCCGCCATTGCAGCATCGCGGCGAGATGGTCGTGGCCGTCGCAGAGGATGTCGGCGACGACCGTGACCAGCTCGCCCGCGATGCGCTTGACCGGGAAGGCGCCCCCGTCGACCGCCGGGGTGGGCGCCTCGATCGCGATCCGGCCGTGCGTGCGTGCGAACTCGGCGATGTCGATGGCGGAGAGCGACGGGCGCGCCGGCGGCGGTGCGGCGCTGGCGGCGAAGAGCCTGAACTCGCCTGGCCCGAGGGTCTGCGGGGCGCCCGGGCGGAGGGCGCCGCCTGCCGCCTCGAACGGCGTGAACATCCCGCCGGCGGCCGGAAGGAAGCTCGCCGGGTCGATCGTGGCCGAGCGTCGGGGATCGGTGTTGAGCAGGGAGAGGAAGGCCGAGGCAGCGGCGCGCGGATCGGGGGTGGGCGTGCGCAGGGTGGCGAGAAC
>CAXTUK010000266.1:0-3860 GCA_964247395.1 uncultured Acetobacteraceae bacterium | reverse complement strand
CATCTGCGGACCGCCCAGGCCGCCGCCACCGGCCCGGTGCCGATGACCGGGTCGCTGCTCCCCTCGAAGGCCGGCCGCACGCTCGCGCTGCGCACCGCCGACGCCGGCCGGCTGCTCCGCGCCTTCGACCTCACCGACCGGATCAACGACGGCTCGCTCGCCATCGACGCCACGTTGACCAACGGCGGCCTCGACGACGGCATCGACGGAACCGCCCGGCTCGACCGCTTCACCCTGCTCCGGGTGCCCGCGGTCGTGCGCCAGCTGCGCGACATCACCATCTACGGCCTCGCCGACCCCGCGGTGACGCCGGACATCTCGGTCTCCAGGGTGACGGTCCCGTTCCGCTGGCGCCGCGGCGTGCTGACGCTGGACCACGCGCGCGCCTGGCAGCCCGCCCTCGGCCTGACCGCCAAGGGCAGCGTCGACACCAACGCCGACATGCTCGACCTCACCGGCACCATCGTGCCGGCCTACATCCTCAACACGCTGCCCGGCCGCCTCCCGCTCGTCGGACACATGTTCAGTCCCGAGCGGGGCGGCGGCGTGTTCGCCGCCACTTTCAGCCTCAGGGGACCGGCCGCGACGCCTGCCGTGTCGGTCAATCCTCTCGCGGCGCTGCTTCCGGGCGTGCTACGAGGTCTGCTGTCGAAATGAGCCGGCGGACGGGCGACCGATGCTGAACATCATCCGATCCGCGCGCATCCTCGAAGGGCTGCCGCATCCGCTCGGCGCCACCTGGGACGGGCTCGGCGTCAATTTCGCCCTGTTCTCCGCCAACGCCACCCGGGTCGAGCTCTGCATCTTCGACTACGAGGGCCGCGAGCAGATCGAATGTCTCGACCTGCCGGAATACACCGACGAGGTCTGGCACGGCTACCTGCCCGACGCGCGCCCCGGCACCGTCTACGCCTACCGGGTGCACGGTCCGTTCGATCCCCGGGAAGGCCACCGCTTCAACCCGCGCAAGCTGCTTCTCGACCCCTACGCCAAGGCGCATGTCGGCGCGCTCGCCTGGGACCCGGCGCTCTACGGCTACACGCTGGGCGCGAAGAACGCCGATCTCAGCTTCGACACCCGCGATTCCGCATGCTTCGTGCCGAAATGCCGCGTCGTCGACCCGTCCTTCACCTGGGGCCGCGATCAGCGTCCGCGGGTGCCGTGGGAACGCACCATCCTCTACGAGATGCACGCCAAGGGCTTCACCAGGTCGCACCCGCTCGTGCCCGACGCGCTGCGCGGCACGTTCGGCGGCCTGGCGGTCCGCGAGATCGTCGAGTACATCCGCTCGCTCGGCGTCACCTCGGTCGAGCTGCTTCCCGTCCACACCTTCCTCGACGACGATCATCTGCACGGCAAGGATCTGTCGAACTACTGGGGCTACAACACGGTCGGCTTCTTCGCGCCGCATCCGGGCTACGCCAGCGGCACCACCGGCGCGCATTCCGAGTTCAAGGCGATGGTGGCGCACCTGCACGACGCCGGCCTCGAGGTCATCCTCGACGTGGTCTACAACCACACCGCCGAGGGCAACCAGCTCGGCCCGACGCTGAGCTTCAAGGGCATCGACAACGCCAGCTACTACCGTCTGGTCCCGAACGACCGGCGCCACTACATCAACGACACCGGCACCGGCAACACGCTCAACATGAGCCATCCGCGCGTGCTGCAGATGGTCACCGACAGCCTGCGCTACTGGGCGACCGAGATGCACGTCGACGGTTTCCGTTTCGATCTCGCGACCATCCTCGGCCGCGAGGAATACGGCTTCGACGAGGGCAACGGCTTCCTCGACAGTTGCCGCCAGGATCCGATCCTGTCCGACCTCAAGCTGATCGCCGAGCCCTGGGATTGCGGACCCGGCGGCTACCAGGTCGGCGGCTTCCCGCCCGGCTGGGCCGAGTGGAACGACCGGTTCCGCGACGCCGTGCGCTCGTTCTGGAAGGGCGACGACCTGCCCGCCGAGCTGGCGCAACGCCTGTGCGCGTCCGCCGACAAGTTCAACCGTCGCGGCCGCAAGCCCTGGGCTTCGGTCAATTTCATCACCGCCCATGACGGCTTCACGCTCAACGATCTCGTCACCTTCAACGACAAGCACAACCAGGCCAACGGCGAGAACAACCGCGACGGCCACAGCAACAATCTCTCGTGGAACTGCGGCGCCGAGGGTCCGACCGACGACCCCGCCATCGTCCGCCTGCGCGAACGCCAGATGCGCAACCTGCTCGCCACCCTGCTGCTCGCCCAGGGCACGCCGATGCTGCTCGCCGGCGACGAGTTCGCCCGCAGCCAGGGCGGCAACAACAACGCCTACTGCCAGGACAACGCGATCTCCTGGATCGACTGGGATCTGGCTCCCTACGCCCGCCTGCAGGTCGACTTCGTCCGCCGCCTGATCCAGCTCCGGCGCGACCACCCCGTCCTCGCCAGGCGCCGCTTCCTGACCGGCGACTTCAACGAGGAGCTCGGCGTACGCGACGTCACCTGGATCAACGCCGACGGCAACGACATGGCGCCCGCGGACTGGTCGAACGGCAACATCCGCTGCTTCGGCATGCTGATGGACGGCCGCGCGCAGGCGACCGGCGTCCGCCGCGCCGGCAACGACGCGACGTTGCTGATGGTCATCAACGGCCACCACGACATGGTGCGGGTGACGCTCCCCGCCTGCACCGGCGGCACCCAGTGGCAGTTCGTGCTCGACACCAACATCCCCGACATCGACGAAGGCGCGCTCCACCCGATCGGCACCACCTACGCCACCACCGGGCGATCGCTGCTGCTGTTCAAGCTCGTCGCGTAGCGCGCAAGGCAGGTGGACCGAATAAGACGGGCTACACGACCGCTTAGAAGCGTCCATCCCAGCGCTCGGGTGGCGCGGCGTTCGGATGGGAGAACTCCCGATCGCAAAGCCATCTATAGGTCGAACCTTCGTTGCCGAGGGCGTGGTCCACCTTGTGCGTCAGCTTCAGGAGCGGCACTTCCGCGGCCTCGACGAGACCGCGCATCCTGTCGGTCGGAGGGGCGGGCAACGTCCGCTCGTACGGCACCAGGGCGTGCGGCCCATCGGCCGAGCGCTTCGGCGTCTCGTCCCAAATGCGACGGCACTCGTCGTTGGAGTGGTAAAGGTCGGCGAACAGGTAATGCATCCAGAAATAGGTATCGGGTGCTGATCGATCTCGCCAATATTCTTTCGCCTTGTTCTGCCACTCGGCGATGACCGGCGATCCGACCGCTGCCGCGAGGAACCAGTTCGACAGCATCCGGTCGGGTCCGGGTCTGTCGAAGGCGAAGAAGCCGCGAGGAGTGCCGCCATCGAGCCACTTGTCCAACGGCATCAGGCAGTACGCAGTCGCATCCGCCCATACGCCGCCGTGTCGGCGCAGAAGCTCCAGACGAAAGAGGTCGCTCAGGACGACGTTGGAGAGGCGTCCCGTCGACGACCCCTCAGGCGTGTAGTGGGGCAGAAGACTTTTGACATGCGTCAGGTCCAGGAAACGGATGTCCCAATTCTGGTTCCAGCGACGCCAGGAAAGCCCAGACGCACGAACAATATCCGGCGCCTCGTTCCATCCTTGAAGCCAGAGCGTCCAGAGGATTTTGGGAATGGTCATTTGCACGCTGCCAGCTTCCGTCTATTCCAGTTCGGCGCCATCCTCCAACGCGCTGACGCCGACGACACCGCCGATCTCGGTCAATTTCGCGATCAGATCATCGACCGGTCGTTTCCCCTTCACGCGCAGGTTCACGACCACCGCGCCTCCCCCGGGACATGCCGATCAGCGCATGCGTCCGCAGCCCCGCACCCTTATGCCGGATCTCCCGCTCCAGCCCCACCAGCGACGACAGCAGGAAGGCCC
>CAXTUK010000265.1:0-3863 GCA_964247395.1 uncultured Acetobacteraceae bacterium | reverse complement strand
GCGCCGGGGGCCCCCGCGCCCCCCCCCGCCCCCTACTCTTTCGCGGCGCAACATTCACCCGCGGAGCAATCATGCCGGACGCAGAGGCCGCGACCCTTGCCGAACGTTACATCGCCCTCGTCGAGCAGCTGATCGCCCGCCAGGACGACGACCCGTTCGCCAACCCGGTCCTGTCGGTGGCGCTCCTCGTCTCCCGCCGGATCGAGGACGGCACCCTCGACAACCCACGCCTGGCTGCGCTGGTGCGCCATCTTCGCGACGCCGCCTTCGCGCGCCGCGCCGCCCGGCTCGCCGCCTATGTCGGCCTCACCGCGGATTTCGACGCGCCGGCCCGCTTCGCCGATATCGCGCAACGGCTTGTCCGTCCCGACCCGCACGATAGCCCGGTTCCGCTCGCGACCTTTCGCGACAGCGTCGCGCGCACGCGTCTCGCCGCCGTGTTCACCGCGCATCCCACCTTCGCCATGCCGCCCCGCCTCTACGAACGCCTCGCCGAGATGGCGAGCGGCGGCGAGCCCGCCAGCGAGCTTTCGCACCGGCCCGGCCCGATCACGCTCGACGAGGAGTTCGGCCAGGCCGTCGCCACCATCGCGCGCGGCCGCGACGCCCTCGACCTGCTGAACACGGCGCTGCTCGAGGCCGCCCGTTCGGTCTGGCCTGGCGCCTGGCGCACCGTCGGTCCGCGTCCGATCGTCCTGGCGAGCTGGGTCGGGTACGACACCGACGGCCGCACCGATATCGACTGGTTCGACACGTTCCGCATGCGCTTGAAGATGAAGCATCTTCAGCTCGCACGCGCGCACGCGCAGATCCGGCAGGTCGGCATCGAACCCCTCGCCACCCGGCTCGAGGACGCGCTCGCGGCCGTCGCCACCCAGATCGAGAGCTGTCCGGCCGGCGCCGATCCCGAGCAGGTCGCCCGTTTCGCCGTCTCGCTGATCGACCAGCGCGAGCGGGCCATCCTGCATCCCGATGAACTCGAGCCCCTGTTCGACGCCGCCTTCCGCGACCTGCCGGCTTCCGGTCAGCTGAGGCTGGCGGTCGCGCGGGCCGGCCTCCGCTCGCACGGCCTCGGCCTCGCGCACAGCCATACGCGCCTGAACGCGACGCAGATCCACAACGTCGCCCGCCAGCGTCTCGGCATCACCGACAGCCCCGAGGACGTGTCCCGCCGGCGGTCGCTGCTCGTGCAGATCAACGAGGCGCTCGACGCGGTCGAACCCGTCCCGGTCGATTTCGGCGCCCTGCTCGTCGAGCAGGTCTCGGCGGCCCGGCTGATGATGACGATCGCCCAGATCGTCAAGCATGTCGACGCCGCCTCTCCGGTCCGCTTCCTGATCGCCGAGACCGAGACCGGCTACACCCTGCTGGTCGCGCTGTGGCTCGCCCGGCTGTTCGGCGTCGAGAGCCAGATCGAGCTCAGTCCCCTGTTCGAGACCGCCGACGCGCTCGAGCGCGGCATACGCGTGGTCGACGAAGCCGTCCGCTCGCCGCACTTCCAGGATCATCTGCGCCGGACCGGCCGGCTCTGCCTGCAGTTCGGCTACTCCGATTCCGGCCGCTATGTCGGCCAGCTCGCCGCCACCTACCAGATCGAGCGGCTGCGCCTGAAGATCGGCGAGCTCCTGCTCAAGCGCGGCCTGACCGACATCGAGGTCGTGCTGTTCGACACCCATGGCGAGAGCATCGGACGCGGCGCCCATCCAGGCTCGCTGGCCGACCGCCTCGCCTATCTCTCGCCCGCCCAGGCGCGCGCCAGCTTCGCGACCGCCGGCATCCGTCTGCGCGAGGAGAGCGCGGTCCAGGGCGGCGACGGCTACGCGCTCTTCGGCACCCCGGCACTGGCCAACGCCACGGTGGCCAGCCTCGCCACCCACGTCTTCGAACCCGCCGGCGAACTGCCGGATCCGATCTACGACGACCCGGATTTCTCCGCCGACTTCTTCGCCGTTATCGGCAGCTCGATGCAGCTCCTGGTCGAGGATCCCGGCTACGCCGCCCTGCTCGGCGCCTTCGGACCGGCCCTGGTCGACAAGACCGGCTCGCGCCCGTCGGCTCGCCAGACCGATGCGAGCGGCGCCGTCGCCCGCATCCGCCATCCGCGCGAACTGCGCGCGATCCCGAACAACGCCATCCTCCAGCAGCTGGGCTGGTGCGCCAACACGCTGCAGGGTCTCGGCGCCGCCGCCGCCCGGCATCCGGAGGCGTTCGACCGGCTGGCGGGCGACAGCCCGCGCTTCCGGCGCGCTCTCGACTTCGCCGCGCACGCCCTCGCCCACTCGGACCGCGACGTGCTACGCGCCACCGTCATGCTGCTCGATCCGGCGACCTGGCTCGACCGCGCCGCGCACACGGCGGAACCCGCCCGACGCCATGAACTGGTCTCGGTCGCGCATGGTCTCGAGCGCCTCGACCTGTGGGCGTCGACGCAGGCGATGTCGCATCGCATCGAGAACGACTACCTGCTGCTGCGCGACGCCTGGCCCGATGCGCCGCACATGCCCTGTCGCGAGATCCTGCTGCACGCGCTTCGCCAGGCGCTGATCGCCCGGATCTGGCTGCTGGCCGCCCGCATTCCCTATTTCGCGCCGCGTCACGGCGCCACGCGCGACACGCTCGGCGACCAGATGCTGCGTCTCGACGTCCCGGCGGCGCTGGCGCACCTGGCGAAGATCTTTCCGCTCGCCCCGGATCACGCGAGCCAGCTCGATTTTCACGAGCCGCGCGCCCATCGATCGGGGGAGGCCTACGCGCGCGAGCATGCGGAGATCTTCCGTCCCATCGCCGAGATGTTCGACCTGGTGCGCGAGCTGGGGACGGCCATCATGCACGAGGTAGGCGCGTTTGGCTGACACGCAGGGCGGACCCATCCGCATGACCGAGCCGCCGCCGCCGATCGGCCTCCCATTGGCCGAGCACCCGGGCGTGTTCCGCGTCGTGGCGGCCAATCCGGGCCCGATGACCTATCACGGCACCAACACCTGGCTCGTCGAATACGACGAACCCGGCGGGCCGCTCGCGCTGATCGATCCCGGCCCGCGCGACAAGGCGCATCTCGACGCCATTCTCGACGCCGGCGACGGCCGGATCACCCACATCCTGGTCAGCCACGCGCACGGCGATCACATCGCGCTCGCTCGCGATCTCTCGCGTGCGCTGGACCTGTCGATCCATGCCCACGCGCTCATCGCGCGGGTCGGCATCGAGGCGGACGTCCCGATCGGCGAGGGCTTCGCGCTCGGCCGCTTGCGGGCGTTGTTCACGCCCGGCCATTCCTGCGACCACCTCTGCTTCGCCTATGACGACGGCCTGTTCACCGCCGATCACGTCATGGGCTGGTCGACCTCGGTGGTGCCGCCGCCGCCCGAGGGCAGCGCGGACCACTACATCGCCAGCCTGCGCCGGCTGCTGGAACGCGACGACCGGCGCTATTTCAGCGGCCACGGACCCGTGATCGAACGCCCGATGCCGATGGTCGGCCACCTCATCGCGCAGCGTTTGCGTCGGGAACGCCAGATCGCCGACCTCGTCGCGGCCGGCGCCTGCAGCGTCGACGCGCTGGTGGCGAGACTCTACCCGACGCTGAAGCCGGGCCTCGATTTCGCCGCCCGCGCCAACATCGCCGGCCACCTTGCCCGCCTCGAGAACGGGGCGGTCATCGAGCCGGGCAGCGTCGTCTGGCGCAGCGACGCGCCGACGCCGCCCGCCTTCTGATCAGTAGAAGCCGCGTCCGTAGAAGAACGGGCGATAGAGGTAGGGCCGGTATGCGTAGACCGGCACCAGCGGCCGATAGGCGACCAGCGGCCGATACACGTAGACCGGCCGGTAGGGCACCAGCGGGACCAGCGGCCCCTGCGCCACGC
>CAXTUK010000264.1:0-3879 GCA_964247395.1 uncultured Acetobacteraceae bacterium | reverse complement strand
GTCCCGCGCGGCGGCGAGACCATCGACGGCTTCGTCCTGCGCACGCCCGTCTCCGATGGCCCCTACAGCCGCCTGTTCAGCGCGTCCGACGAGATCGACGGCGGCGAGGTGGTGCTCAAGTTCCCCAAACCCCCCGTCGGCCTCGCCTCGGACCGCCACGCCGCCTTCGTCCGCGAGGCCTGGGTCGGCCGGCATGTCAACAGCCCCTGGATCGTCCAGGTGATCGAGCTGCCGCCGGGAAGGCAGACCGGCCTCTACACCGTGACGCCGCTGTATGAGGGCGAACTGCTCGAGCGCCGCCTCGCCCGCCCCCCGGCGATCGGTCTGGAGGAGGCGCGCAACATCGCGGTCAAGCTCGCGCGGGCCGCGTCCTCGCTGCACCGAGTCGGCATCATCCACCGCGACATCAAGCCGGACAACGTCATCCTCGAGCCCGGAGGATCGCTCAAGCTGCTCGATCTCGGCAGCGTTCGACTGCCGGGCCTCGAAGACGAGATCCCGGCCGACATCCCCGGCACGCCCGCCTATGTCGCGCCCGAGATGTTCGAGGGCGAGGCAGGCAACCCGTCGACCGACATCTTCGCTCTCGGCGTCACCATCTTTCGTGCACTGGCCGGCGCCTTCCCCTACGGCAACGCGGACGCAACCAGCCGCGCACAGCTCGGCCGGCCCATCGACCTGTCTGTCCTTCGCCCGGACCTGCCGGCCTGGTTGAGCGCCGCTCTGGCCAGGGCGACCGCGACCGATCCCGCGGTTCGTTTCAGCGACATGGCGGAATTCGCCAGCGAACTTGAGACCGGCCCGGCCCATGCCCCAGCGCCCTCGCGCAACGCCCCGACCCTCTACCAGCGCGCGCCGCTGCGCGTCTGGCAGGCAATTGCCGGACTGCTGGCCGCATCCCTGCTTGCCTCCCTGCTCTACCGCGGCTGAACCATCAGATCGCGATCCGCATCCCGAGCTCCACCACCCTGTCGCTCGGGATCCGGAAGAACTCCGTCGTCGGCGTCGCATTCCGCGCCATCAGTAGATACAGATACATCCGCCACAGCGGCAGCTTCGGCGCCATCGACCGCACCAGCACCTCGCGTCCCAGGAAGAAGCTGACCTGCATCGGATCGTATTCGATCCCTGCGTGCCGCAGCTCCTCGAGCGCGCGCGGGATGTTCGGGCTCTCCATGAATCCGTAGCGCAGGATCACCCGGTGCACGTTCGGCGCCAGCTCCTCGACCCGCGCCCGCCCCTCCGGACCCGCTTCCGGCCGGTCCAGGTTCTGCACCGTCACGAACAGCACCTTCTCGTGCAAAACCTTGTTGTGCTTGAGGTTGTGCAGCAGCGCTCCCGGAACGAAATCGGAGTTGCCGGTCAGGAACACCGCCATCCCAGGCACCCGGATCGTGCGTGATTGCGGCAACCTCGCCAGGAACGACGCCAGCGGCAGGCTTTCCTGCCGCCATCGCATCAGCAACAGGTCCCGGCCGCGTTTCCATGTGGTCATCAGCGCGAGCAGCATCGCCCCGGTCAGCAAGGGGACGTAGCCTCCCTCCGGAATCTTCAGGGCGTTGGCGAGCAGGAAGATCGTGTCGATGACGCTGAAACACCCGAACACCGTTCCGGCCAGCGTCCTCGACCAGCCGAACTGGCGGTGAAAGACGAACATCGCCAGCAGGCAATCGCAATTGAAGGTCCCCGTCACCGCTATCCCGTAAGCCGACGCCAGATTCCCGCTGCTCCGGAAGGTCAGCACCAGCAGGATCACGCCGACCGCCAGGATGGCGTTGATCTGAGGCACGAAGATCTGGCCTTCCTCGGCGCTGCTCGTGTGCTGGATCTTCATTCGTGGCAGGAACCCGAGCTGCACGCATTGCCTGGTGACGGTGTAGGCGCCCGAGATCACCGCCTGGCTCGCGATGACCGTCGCGAAGGTGGCCAGCAGCACCAGCGGCAGCCTCAACCAGCCCGGGCCGAGCAGGAAGAACGGGTTGGCGATGGCGGCAGGGTGGCGAATGACCAGCGCGCCCTGGCCGAGATAATTGAGCACCAGGCAAGGCAGGACGAACCCCAGCCAGGCCCGCTTGATCGGACGCGCGCCGAAATGGCCCATGTCGGCATACAGCGCCTCCGCGCCGGTGACCGCCAGCACCACCGCTCCCAGCACGATGAACGCCATCCAGCCATGATGCAGAATGAAGATGACCGCATGATGCGGCGAGATCGCCTGCAGGACGGACGGGTCCTTCGAGACTTCGGCGCCCCCGAGAATGCCGATCGTCGCGAACCAGAGCGCCATGATCGGCCCGAACAGGCGCCCGACGCGCCCGGTGCCGCGCGACTGTATCGCGAACAGCAGCACGATCACCGCGATCGAGATCGGGATCACGACCGGCCGCGCCCCCGGCATGCCGACCTCAAGCCCTTCCACCGCGGACAGCACCGACACCGCCGGTGTGATCACGCCGTCGCCGAAGAACAGGCAGGCGCCCAGCAGCCCGACCGTCGTGACGACCGCTCCCATGCGCGCCGTTCCGGCCAGTCGGTGCGCGAGAGCCATCAGCGCCAGCGTTCCGCCCTCGCCGTTGTTGTCGGCGCGCATGATCAGCAGGATGTATTTCACCGTCACGATCAGGATCAGCGACCAGACGATCAGCGACAGGATGCCGAGCACCTCGCCGGCGGTGATCACGTGATCATCCAGGATCTCGACCGACGCCTTGAAGGCGTAGAGCGGGCTGGTGCCGATATCCCCGTAGACCACGCCCAGCACGCCGATCAGCGGCGCCAGGCGGAACCGCGTCGTCGCAGCGCCATCGTGCACCGCGGTCGCGGCAACGCTCATCGCGCTCGCCCTTCCATCAGGTGTGGTCCGGCTCCTGGCGCTGGCCGAAGATCGCGGTGCCGACTCGCACTTCCGTCGCTCCCGCCTCGATCGCCGCCTCGCAATCGTCCGACATGCCCATCGACAACGTGGCCAGCCCATGCTCGGACGCAAGCGCGGCCAGATAGCCGAAATGTGCGGCCGGGTCGATGCCGGCCGGCGGGATGCACATCAGGCCCCGCAACGCTTCGCCGAAACGCGCCCTGCAGGCCCGGATGAACCCGTCCGCGTCCGCCCGCGCCACACCCGCCTTCTGCACCTCGTCGCCGACATTGACCTGCACCAGCAACGCCGGCAGCCGCCCTTCGCGCGCCGCCGCGTCCTCGATTGCATCGGCCAGGCGCGGTCGATCGAGCGTCTCGATCACATCGGCGATCCGCACCGCGTCGCGTGCCTTGTTGGTCTGCAACGGCCCGATCAGGTGCAGCACCGGCCGGGATGGCCCGCCGGAGACGACCGGCCGGAACTTGGTCGACGCCTCCTGCACCCGGTTCTCGCCGAAATGGACCTGGCCGGCCCGGTGCGCCGCCTCGACCGCCGAGGGCGGATGAAATTTCGACACCGCCACCAGCGTGACCGTGCCAGGATCGCGGGCGGCCCTCGTCGCCGCCGCGTCGATCCGTGCGCGGACCGCACCGATGGCAGCCGCGATCGTCACGTCCGAGGCGGGGAGGGGCATGGACCGCAAGCTCGTGGCCTGGGGCCGCATGGTCAAGACGCGTTCGATTCGACTCTCAAGCCCGACCGCGCCGGTCCTCTGGCTGTTCACCGACCGGCGAGTGGCCGATCCGGTGGCTGCGGTGCGCGCCGTCGTCGCGATCCGCGCGCCCGGACTGTTCGGCGTCGTACTGCGTGCTTCCGACCGCGTTGCCCGGGTCGCTCTCGCTCCCGCGATCGCGCCGCTTTGCCGGCGCGCCCGCGTCGCCCTCCTGGTCAGCGACGACGTCCGGCTCGCCCGCGCGCACCGCGCCGGCCTGCACCTGCCATCGGCCCGCGGGGGGTGCTAC
>CAXTUK010000263.1:0-3882 GCA_964247395.1 uncultured Acetobacteraceae bacterium | reverse complement strand
GCGCGGGAGAGATGCATGATGCGCGCGTCGGGATCGATGTCTGCGCTCATGGTGCCGAGAATGTCGCGCGCCTGGTCGCGGCAGCGGCGCCAGGAAACGAGACCGCGCCGGCGCGGGTAGCCGACGCCGAGTGCGATGTTCTCGGCCACCGTCATCCAGTCGATCAGGCCGAGATCCTGGTGGATGAACGCGACGAGCTGGCGCTCGCCTTTCCGGGCGCGCAGATGATCGTAGGGCTGGCCGCGGACCAGGATGCGGCCGTCGTCCGGCACGTGGATGCCGGCGAGCATCTTGATCAGCGTCGACTTGCCGGCGCCGTTCTCCCCGAGGAGGGCGAGGATCTGGCCAGGCTCGAGCGTGAGCGCGACATGATCGACGGCGAGGGTGCCCCCGAAGCGTTTCGCCACGCCGTCGAAGTTCAGCAAGGGCGCGCTGCCGCTCATCGGGTCAGGCGAACTCGAGATGGACCTTGATCGATCGTTCGCGGTCGGCGGCGAAGGCGAAGGCTTCGTTGACGTCGGCGAGCGGAAAGGTCGCCGAGAGGATCGGGGCGACGTCGATGCGGCCGGAGGCGAGGGCGGCGACGGCGAGGCCGAACTCCTCGTGGAAGCGGAAGGAGCCGACCAGGTCGATCTCGCGCGCCATCAGCAGGTTGATCGGAACCGGCGTCCCACCTGCAGGCAACATGCCGAGCTGCACGATAACGCCCCCGCGTCGGACCAGCGCCGGCAACGATGCGAGCGAGGCCGAAGCGCCGGTCGCCTCGAAGGCGACGTCGAAACCGCCGCGCCAGCTGGCGACCTGTTCGAGCGCGTCGTCGCCACCCGCGATCCGGATCGTGTCGGTGGCGCCCATCCGGCGCGCGACCTCGAGCGGCGCCCGGGCGAGATCGGTCGTCGTGACGGTGGCGGCTCCGGCGCGGAGTGCGGCGGCAAGGGTCAGCAACCCGATCGGGCCGGCGCCGGCGACGAGCACGTCGCGACCGAGCAGCGGCGGGGCGCGTCGGACGGCGTGCAGCGCGACGGCGAGGGGTTCGGCGCAGGCGGCGAGATGCAGCGGCATGTCGGGAGGCACCGGGACGCACTGGTCGGCGCGCACCACGACGGATTGGCTGAACGCGCCCTGCACGTGCGGCATCAGGGCGGCGCTGCCGAGGAAGCGCATGTTCTCGCACCGGTTGGAGCGGCCGACGCGGCAGAACCGGCAATGCAGGCAGGGCCGGCTGGGGTCGATCGCGACGCGCTGGCCGATGGCGAGCCGGTCGTCCCGGGTCGCGATCTCGATGATCTCGCCGGCGACCTCGTGACCAAGGGTGAGCGGCTCGCGGATCTCGAAATCGCCGACGCCCCCCTTGCGCAGGTAGGAAAGGTCGGACCCGCAGATGCCGCCGGCGCCGATGCGGACGCGCACCTCGCCCGGATGGATCTCCGGATCGGGGCATTCCTCGACGCGCAGATCGTGCGCGCCGTGCAGGACGGCAGCCAGCATGGTCCGCTCCCTCGGTCTCGTTTTCGGTCTTGCGGGTGACCGTTACGGCAGCTTCGGCCTATGGCACCTTTGGCGGCCCGGCGGAAGCCCGGACGCGGAGATCGAGATGGCTTGGACGATGTTCGACCTGACCAGACGGCTGGCGCTGGTGACCGGATCCAGCCAGGGGATCGGACTCGCGATCGCGAAGGGGCTGGCGAATGCCGGGGCTCGTGTGGTTCTGAACGGGCGCAACGGTGCACGGCTGGCGGATGCGGCACGGTCGCTGGGAGCGCAGGCGCCGGGCGACGGGTTGGGATTGTTCGACGTCACCGATCCCGATGCGGTCGAGGCTGGGATCGAGCGAGTGGAACGCGAGGCGGGGGCGATCGACATCCTGGTCAACAATGCGGGCATCCAGCGGCGCGAGCGGCTCGACAGCGTCCCGGTCGAGACCTGGCGCGAGGTGATGATGACCAACCTCGACAGCGTGTTCTATGTGGGCCAGGCGGTGGCGCGGCGGATGATCCCGCGCGGCCGGGGCAAGATCATCAACATCGCGAGCCTGCAGAGCGAGGCAGCGCGGCCGACGATCGCGCCCTACACGGCATCGAAAGGTGCGGTGAAGATGCTGACACGCGGCATGTGCGCGGACTGGGCGCCATTCGGGTTGCAGATCAATGCGATCGGGCCGGGCTATTTCGCGACGCCGCTCAACCGGGCGCTGATCGAGGACCCGGTGTTCGATGCGTGGCTGAGGAAGCGCACGCCGGCAGGGCGCTGGGGGCGGGTCGAGGAACTGCAAGGGGCGGCGGTGTTTCTGGCCTCCGATGCCTCGAGCTTCGTCAATGGCCAGGTCATTTACGTCGATGGCGGGGTGCTGTCGGTCTTGTAGGAGGGAACCATGCCCGAGACGATCCTGCAGCTCGCGCCGGTGACGCCGCGCATCCAGTCGGTGCTGGAGGACCGATACGAGGTGCACCGGATGCCGTCGCGCGCCGGCCTCGATGCGTGGCTCGAGGCGCACGGCGCCGCGGTCCGGGGCGTGGTGACGTCGGGCGGCCACGGGATCGAGACGGCGCTCGCCGAACGGCTGCCAAATCTCGGGATCGTGGTGATCAACGGCGTGGGCTATGACCGGGTCGACACGGCGGCGATGCGCACGCGCGGGGTACGGGTGACGAACACGCCCGACGTGCTGACCGATGATGTGGCGGATCTGGCAATCGCGTTGATGATCAACGTCATGCGCGGGCTGGTTGAGGCGGACACGCATGTCCGGCAGGGCCGATGGCCGGCGGGCAACCAGGCGCTGATGCGAACCGCGTCCAGCCGGCGCTACGGGATCGTCGGCCTGGGCCGGATCGGACAGGCGATCGCGCGGCGGCTGGCGGGCTTCGGCGGGACGATCGGCTACACGGGCCAGAGCCGCAAGCCGGTCGATCACTCGTTCCATGCCGATGTGCGCTCGCTCGCGGCGGCGTCCGACGTGCTGTTCGTGGCGACGGCGGCATCGGCGGCCACCGCCAATCTGATCGACCGGCCGGTGCTCGACGCGCTCGGAGCGGACGGCGTGCTGGTCAACATCGCGCGCGGCTCGGTGGTCGACGAGCAGGCGCTGGTCGCAGCACTGGTCGAGGGCCGGCTGGGCGGCGCGGGGCTCGACGTGTTCGCCGACGAGCCCAACGTGCCCCCTGCCCTGTTCGACCTGCCGCACGTCGTGCTGGCGCCGCATGTCGGGAGTGCGACGCACGAGACGCGGCATGCGATGGGCAGCCTGATGGTGGACAATCTCGACGCGTTCTTCGCCGGACGCGCGCTGCCGACGCCGGTGGTGTGACGCCGACCATCTGGCTACTGGCGGGCGAGGCGAGCGGCGACGTGCTTGGCGCGCTGCTGATGGCGGCGATCTCGGCGCGGCGGCCGGACATCCGGTTCACGGGCGTCGGCGGTCCGAGGATGGAAGCGCTCGGGCTCGCGTCCCTGTTCCCGATGCGCGAGCTGGCGGTAATGGGGCTGGCCGAGGTGCTGCCCAAGGTGCGGACGTTGCGGCGGCGGCTCGAGCAGGCGCGTGCGGACATCGAGCGGCGGCGGCCGGACCTCGTGGTCACCATCGATAGTCCGGGGTTCGCGTTGCGGCTGCTGCGCGCGATCAGGCCGCTCGGCATCCGGCGCGTGCATTACGTGGCGCCGCAGGCCTGGGCGTGGCGGGAGAGCCGGGTCAGGCGGTTTCCAGGGCTGTGGGAGAAGCTGCTCTGCCTGCTGCCGTTCGAGGTCGCGTTCTATGCGCGACACGGGATCGACAGCGTGTTCGTGGGACACCCGGTGCTGCAGTCGGGAGCGGAGACGGGCGATGCGGCAGCGTTCCGGGCGCGGTACGGGATCGGTGCGGACGCACCGGTGGTGGTGCTGATG
>CAXTUK010000262.1:0-3894 GCA_964247395.1 uncultured Acetobacteraceae bacterium | reverse complement strand
GACGAGAAGCGTAAGCTCTACTGCATCTACGTCGCTATCGGCCAGAAGCGCTCGACGGTGGCGCAGATCGTGCGCCAGCTCGAGGAGTCGGGCGCGATGGCCTACACCATCGTCGTCGCCGCCACCGCATCCGACCCGGCGCCGATGCAGTTCCTCGCCCCCTACACCGGCTGCACGATGGGCGAATATTTTCGCGACAACGGCATGCACGCGCTGATTTCCTACGACGACCTCAGCAAGCAGGCCGTCGCCTACCGGCAGATGTCGCTCCTGCTGCGCCGCCCGCCCGCTCGCGAGGCCTACCCGGGCGACGTGTTCTACCTCCATTCCCGCCTGCTCGAGCGCGCCGCCAAGATGAGCGACGAGTTTGGCGGCGGCTCGCTCACCGCGCTGCCGATCATCGAGACCCAGGCCGGCGACGTCGCCGCCTACATCCCGACCAACGTGATCTCGATCACCGACGGCCAGATCTTCCTGGAGACCGAACTGTTCTTCCGCGGCGTCCGCCCGGCGGTCAACGTCGGCGGCTCGGTCAGCCGCGTCGGTTCGGCAGCCCAGATCAAGGCGATGAAGCAGGTTGCCGGCCGCATCAAGCTCGAGCTCGCCCAGTATCGGGAGATGCAGGCCTTCGCCCAGTTCTCGTCGGATCTCGACGAATCGACCCAGAAGCTGCTCGCCAGGGGCGCCCGCCTCACCGAGCTGCTCAAGCAGCCGCAATATTCGCCGCTCACCGTCGAGGAACAGGTGGTCTCCATCTATGCCGGCACGCGCGGCTACCTCGACAAGATCCCCGTCGAGCGCGTCGTCGAATTCGAGCGCGCCCTGCTCGACGAGATGCGCCAGAACGGCCGCGACATCCTCGACGCGATCCGCGACGACCGCGAGCTCAAGAAGGAGACCGACGAGAAGCTCGGCGCCTTCGTCGGCAAGTTCGCCGAGCAGTTCAGCAAGTAGCCGTCGATGCCCTCGCTCAAGGAACTCCGCGGCCGCATCAACAGCGTCAAGTCCACGCGCAAGATCACCAGCGCGATGAAGATGGTCGCCGCTTCCAAGCTGCGGCGCGCCCAGGGCCGCGCCGAGGCCGCCCGCCCCTACGCCGAGCGCATGCAGCGCATGCTCGAGAACCTCGCCCGCTCGGTCGGCGACCGCCCCGACGCGCCCGCCCTGCTGCGCGGCACCGGCAACGACCAGACCCACCTCCTCGTCGTCGTCACCGCCGACCGTGGGCTCGCCGGCGGCTTCAACAGCAACGTCGCCCGCTACGCGAGGAACATGGCGCGCCGTCTCCAGTCCGAGGGCAAGTCGGTCAAGCTGCTCACCATCGGCCGCAAGGGCACCGACATCCTCCGTCGCGACTTCCGCGACGCCTTTCTCGACCAGGTCACGTATGCCGGCGAGAAGACCATCGGCTTCGGCAACGCCGAGCAGGTCGGCGAGACCATCGTCAAGGCGTTCGAGGACGGGCAGTTCGACCGCGCCACGCTGATCTACAACCGCTTCGTCAACGTCATGTCGCAGGTCCCCGGCGAGCAGCCGCTGATCCCGCTCAACGTCGCGGAAAACGACAACGAGGAGGGCGAACCCGTCCCCTACGAGTTCGAACCCGACGAGGAGACCATCCTCAAGCGCCTGCTGCCGAGGAACATCGGCGTGCAGGTCTACCGCGCGCTGCTGGAAAGTGCCGCCGGCGAGCAGGGGGCGAGGATGGCCGCGATGGACAACGCCACCAGGAACGCCGGCAAGGCGATCGATCGCCTCTCGTTGCGCTACAACCAGACCAGGCAGGCCAACATCACGCGCGAACTGATCGAGATCATCTCCGGCGCGGAAGCCCTGTAAGGGGCTCCGCCGGCCAAAGGGCAGTCGCCCTTTGGAAACCCATCACTTAAGTCAAGCGGGTCTGGGGCGGCTCGCCCCGTCACGCTTAAAGCGTGCTAACGCACGACGGGTCCAGGGCAGAGCCCTGGAATCAAGGAGGTTCCCATGTCCGAAGTCATCGAGCGTCCCGCTGCCGCCCGCAACAACACCGGCCGCGTCACCCAGGTGCGCGGCGCGGTCGTCGATGTCGAGTTCGAGGGCGAGCTCCCCTACATCCAGAGCGCGCTCACCACCAAGCTCAACGACAAGAACCTCGTCCTCGAAGTCGCCCAGGAGATCGGCGAGCGCACCGTGCGCTGCATCGCGATGGACGGCACCGATGGCCTGGTCCGCGGCCAGGAGGTCGCCGACACCGGCGCCCCGATCCAGATGCCGGTCGGCCCCGAGACCCTTGGCCGCATCCTCAACGTGATCGGCGAGCCGATCGACGAGCGCGGCCCGGTCAACGTCAAGCAGCACTACCCGATCCACCGCGACGCGCCGTCCTTCGAGGACCAGGCGGCGTCGGCCGAAATCCTGGTGACCGGCATCAAGGTCATCGACCTGCTCTGCCCCTACCTCAAGGGCGGCAAGATCGGTCTGTTCGGCGGCGCCGGCGTCGGCAAGACGGTGCTGATCCAGGAGCTGATCAACAACGTCGCCAAGGCGCATGGCGGCGTGTCGGTCTTCGCCGGCGTCGGCGAGCGCACGCGCGAGGGCAACGATCTCTACCATGAGATGATCGACGCCGGCGTGATCAAGCTCGGCGAGAACGGCTCCACCGAGGGCTCCAAGGTCGCCCTGGTCTACGGCCAGATGAACGAGCCGCCCGGCGCCCGCGCCCGCGTGGCCCTGTCCGGCCTGACGGTCGCCGAATACTTCCGCGACGAGGAGAACCAGGACGTCCTGTTCTTCGTCGACAACATCTTCCGCTTCACCCAGGCCGGCTCCGAGGTCAGCGCGCTGCTCGGCCGCATCCCGTCCGCGGTCGGCTACCAGCCGACGCTGGCGACCGACATGGGTGCGCTGCAGGAGCGCATCACGTCGACCAACAAGGGCTCCATCACCTCGATCCAGGCGATCTACGTCCCCGCCGACGACCTCACCGACCCGGCGCCCGCCACCTCCTTCGCCCATCTCGACGCGACCACCACGCTCAACCGCTCGATCGCCGAGCTGGGCATCTACCCCGCCGTCGACCCGCTCGACAGCACGAGCCGCTCGCTCGACCCCCGCGTCGTCGGCGAGGAGCACTACAACGTCGCCCGCGAGGTGCAGCGCATCCTGCAGACCTACAAGTCGCTGCAGGACATCATCGCGATTCTCGGCATGGACGAGCTCTCCGAGGACGACAAGCAGACCGTCGCCCGCGCCCGCCGCATCCAGCGCTTCCTGAGCCAGCCGTTCCACGTCGCCGAGGTCTTCACCGGCTCACCCGGCAAGCTCGTGAGCCTCGAGGACACCGTGCGCAGCTTCAAGGCGATCGTCGCCGGCGAGCACGACGACCTTCCCGAGAGCGCCTTCTACATGGTGGGCAGCATCGAGGAGGCGGTCGAGAAGCACAAAGGCAGCCAGAACAAGAACTGAGGCCAGATTCCCGATGCCCATCGAGGTCGAAATCGTGTCGCCAGAGCGCCTGCTCCTCTCCAAGCAGGTCGACATGGCGGTCGTCCCCTCCATCGAGGGCGACCTGGCCGCCATGGAGGAGCACGCCCCGATGATCGTTCTCCTGAGGGGCGGTCTGGTCACGCTCCACGAAGGCAACAACGAGACCGACAAGTTCTACGTCGCCGGGGGCTTCGCCGAGATCACCGCCGATCGATGCACGGTCCTCGCCGACGAAGCGATCCCGCCCAACGAGATCGACCGCGCCGACGCCGACCGCCGTCTCCAGGAGGCCCGGAAGGCCTACGACGAGACCGACATGACCGACTTCGACGCCGTCCCGCTCGCCACCGACCGCCTCCAGGTCGCCCAGTCCCGCATCGAGGCGCTGGAGGCGAAGTAAGGCGAGGGTTGTGGCTTGCTCGACATACC
>CAXTUK010000261.1:0-3903 GCA_964247395.1 uncultured Acetobacteraceae bacterium | reverse complement strand
AGGTGTTGGTGGGCCCGGGTGCGGCGAGATCCGCCCGCGTGAGCGGCCGCGCGAGCGAGCCGAGGCCGCCCGTCGCCGCATAGGCCGCCGTCGGATCGCTCTGCAGCTTCATCCCCAGCCGCAGCCGATTGAGGAACACCGCCGCCACCGCCGCGCGCTCCGAGGCAAGCCCGGTCTCGCGCTCGCCCATGCTCGCCAGCAACAGCAGCGCCCCGGGCGCCCGCAACCCGGACGCCCGGTCGCGCCCAGCCCACACCGCCGCCAGCGTCGCCCGCATCGCCGCGCGCATCCGGGCGAGCAGCGCATCGCGACTGGTCCCTCGCTCGTATTCGTAGGTCTGCGGCAGCACCGCACCTTCCGGCGGCACGGTCACCGGCCCGCTCAGCGCGTCGGCCCGCGCGACGATCCCGGCGATCTCGGCCGCGGTCAGCCCTTCGGGAATGGTGAGCTCGTGTTCGACCACGTGCCCGGTACGCAGCACCGTCAGCACCGCCCGCAGGCTCGCATGCGCGGGAAACGCCAGTTCCGCCGCGTGCACCGGCCCTTCGCCGCGCGTGGCCAGCGCCGCGATCCGGAACGCCAGCGCGCTGCCGATCACGCCGTCGCCCTCCAGCTGCGCACCAACCGCCTCGATGGAGCCACGCGCCACCACGATGTCGGCCGCTTCCTTCATCGGTCCGGGCCGCTCCAGCAGCAACCAGCCGCCCCATGCGGCCGCCCCCGCGAGCAGCGCCAGCACCAGCAGCGACGCGGCGAGCCGCACCGTGATCTCTCTCAGTGCAGGGCGCGGAACAGGATGCTCGCGTTGGTGCCGCCGAAGCCGAAGCTGTTGGACAGCACCATGTCGATCGGACGTTCCTGTGCGTCGAGCGCCACCCGGTCGATCACGCTGTCACGGCTCGGCCGCTCGAGATTGAGCGTCGGCGGCGCCACCCCGTCGCGGACCGCCAGCAGCGAGAAGATCGCCTCGATCGCACCGGCCGCCCCGAGCAGATGCCCTGTCGCCGACTTGGTCGACGACATCGCCAGGCCGCGCGCCGCGTCGCCGAAGAAGCGTTCCACCGAGTCGAGCTCGAGATCGTCGCCGGTCGGCGTCGACGTCCCGTGCGCGTTCACGTACTGCACGTCCGACGGCGCCACTCCGCCGTTGCGGAACGCCGCCTGCATCGCCCGGAACGCCCCGTTGTTTCCCGGCGCGGTGATGTGGAACGCGTCGCCCGACATCCCGTACCCGGCGATCTCGCCATAGATCGTGGCACCCCGGGCGCGTGCATGCTCGAGTTCCTCCAGCACCACGATGCCCGCGCCTTCGCCCATCACGAACCCGTCGCGCCGCTCGTCCCATGGCCGCGAGGCCTTGGCCGGTTCGTCGTTGAAGTCCGTCGACAGCGCGCGCGCCGCGCAGAACCCCTGCATCCCGAGCGCGCAGACCGCCCCCTCGGCGCCCCCGGCAACCATCACGTCGGCATCGCCCAGCATGATCAGCCGCGAGGCATCGCCGATCGCGTGCACGCCGGTGGCGCACGCGGTCACCACCGCATGGTTCGGACCCTGAAATCCGTAGCGGATCGACACCTGCCCCGACGCCAGATTGATCAGCGCCGACGGAATGAAGAACGGCGACAGCCGCCTTCCCTTGCCCTCGTGCAGCAGGACCGACGCCTCCTGGATCGTCTCCAGGCCGCCGATGCCGGACCCGATCATCACCCCGGTCCGCTCGCGGCCCTCGTCGTCCTGCGGCAACCACCCGGAGCTCTCGATCGCCTCGATGGCCGCCACCATGCCCAGGTGGATGAACCGGTCCATCTTCTTCTGATCCTTGACCGGCACCCATTCCGAAAGCGTCAGGCCACCGTCGGCGCGCGTGCCGGCCGGCACGGTACCGGCGAACTTCGACGTCAGCTCCGCCGTATCGAAGGACTGGATCGCGCTGATCCCCGAATGTCCCTCGACCAGCCGCCGCCAGACATGCTCGATCCCGACGCCGAGCGGGCTCGCGATGCCCATGCCGGTGACGACCACGCGCCTTCCGATCCCATACGGTCCGAACTGGACCTGCCCGTGCTCCGACATCGGTGGCCGTCGCGACCCTCAGGCCGTCTTCTGCTTCTCGATATAGTCGATCGCGTCCTTGACGGTGCTGATCTTCTCCGCCGCGTCCTCCGGAATCTCCACCCCGAACGCCTCCTCGAACGCCATCACCAGCTCGACGGTGTCGAGGCTGTCCGCCCCAAGGTCATCGATGAAGGACGCCTCGGGCGTGACCTTGCTCTCTTCGACGCCCAGATGTTCCACAACGATCTTCTTGACCTTGTCGGCAATGTCGCTCATCGGCCTCGTTCCTGTTCGCGGTTGAAACGAAATTCGTCCTCAAGTTGTTCCGCCCCGGGTAAATCCCCCGGTCCACGGCGTCAGCTCCCCGCTCCGGACGAAGCAGCGGGGCGATTAGCATGCTTCCGTTCGCCCCGCCAAGCTGAGGGGAGGGCGCGGGAGCGCCCGACATGGCGGAACCGTGGCAATCAGATGTCTTACCGGTGACAATGGCGCGTCCGGCCGAAACGTCAGCATGCCGCCATGCCGAAGCGACGCGCAATCACGGCATCGCCATCCCGCCATTGACGTGCAGCGTCGTCCCGGTCACCCAGGCCGCCTCGTCGGACGCGAGATACAGCACCGCGTGCGCCACGTCGGCCGCACTCCCGAGCCGCCCGAGCGGGATGCCGGCCATCAGCGTCGAACGCTGCGTCTCGCTCAGTGCTGCCGTCATCGGCGTGTCGATGAAGCCGGGCGCCACCGCGTTGACCGTGATCCCTCGCGAGGCGACCTCGCGCGCCAGCGAGCGCGTCATGCCGATCATCCCCGCCTTGGCCGCCGAATAGTTCGCCTGGCCGGCGTTGCCGATCACGCCCGAGATGCTGGCGATGTTAACGATCCGGCCGCCTCGCCGCCGCACCATCCCCGCCAGCGCCGCCCGGCACAGCCGGAACGGCGCCGTCAGATCGACCTCCAGCACCCGGTCCCAGTCCGCGTCCTTCATTCGGAGCGCGAGCCCGTCCCGCGTCAGCCCCGCATTGTTGACCAGGATGTCGAGCCGCCCATGCGCCGCCTCGACCGCGCCGACCAGGGTGCTCGCGGTCGCCGGCTCGCCGAGGTCTGCCGGATATACCCCGGCGCGCTCGCCGAATGCCCCCGCCAGGGTCGCCAGCGCCTCGACCCGCGTGCCCGACAGCGCCACCGTCGCTCCCGCCGCGTGCAGCGTGCGCGCGATCGCGTCGCCGATGCCGCCCGACGCGCCCGTCACCAGCGCCACCTTGCCGTCGAGGCCGAACATCGTCAGAAGCTCCTGACCAGCGCCTCGATCTCGTCCGGCGTCCCCGCCGACGACGCCTCCGCCTCCGGCACGATCCGCCGCACCAGCCCCGCCAGCACCTTCCCCGCTCCGAGCTCGATGAACCGGTCCACGCCCATCGCGGCCGCCATCTGGACGCTCTCGCGCCAGCGCACCGTCCCGGTCACCTGTCGCACCAGCAGCGCGCGTATCTCGTCGGGATCGACCATCTTCGCCGCCGTCACGTTGGCCACGATCGGCACCATCGGCACCGCGATCGCCGCCTCCGCCAGCGCCCGCTCCATCTCGCGCGCCGCCGGCGCCATCAGCGAGCAGTGGAACGGCGCCGAGACAGGCAGCAGCAGGGCCCGCTTGACCCCGCGCGCACGCGCCGAATCGACCGCCCGCTCCACGGCCTCGCGATGGCCGGAGATCACCACCTGGCCGCCGCCGTTGTCGTTGGCGATCTCGACCACCTGGATCAGATCGTCGGCTGGCCGCACCCGCGATTGGACGCAGATCTCCTCCGCGCGCTCCATCTCGACGCCCACCAAGGCCGCCATCGCCCCGTCGCC
>CAXTUK010000260.1:2685-3905 GCA_964247395.1 uncultured Acetobacteraceae bacterium | reverse complement strand
GCGCGGAGGCGACGACAGGGATGGTGGCGCGGACCGGGCGGGCCAAGACGCTCGGCGAGCGCTCGCTCGGCCACGCCGATCCGGGCGCGCTGTCGATCAGCTTCCTGTTCGAGGGGATGGCGGCATTTCTCGCCGAGGACGGGGTCAGGACGCCGGGATGATGCGCTCCTCGCGCAGGTGGTCGAAGAACAGGCGGAACATCTCCTCGGTGTCGATGCATTCGTGGAAGCCGGCCTGGCGGGCCTTGATGGTGCTGGAGATGTTGTCGAAGCCGGAGTTGAAGATCATGTCGCCGAACGGCCAGGAGACGAGCTGGCCGTAGGGAATTGGCTGCAGGCCGTGACGCTCGACCAGGCGCCGCCACAGCGACTCCTTGTCGGTCATGTAGGAGGCGAGCGGGGTCGGCACCGGCGGCGCGCAGTCCATGTCGAACATGCGCGCGATGCGCGGCCACATGAATTCCCAGCGGAAGTAGTCGCCGTTGGTGATGTTGAAGATCCCGTCGGCGGCAGCGGGCGTGCGGCCGGCCCAGTCGGTGGCGGCGGCCAGGATTTTCGCCGACGTGACCTGGTAGAGGGCGCGATAGGCGGCGTGCGAGCCGGGGAAGCGGAGCGGCAGGCCGAGCTCTCGGGAGATCGCGGCGTAGATCGCGATCACCATCGCGAGATTCATCGGATTGCCGATCGCGTAGCCGCAGATCGCCTCGGGACGCAGCGCGGTCCAGTGCCACGACCTGCCGGCCTGGCGTTCGCGCAGATGATCCTCCTGGTCGTAGTAGAAGTTGGGCGGCATCAGGCGCGGGTCGTCCTCGCGGGCGGGCGTCTTGAACGGTCCGAGATCGGCGCCGTAGGCCTTGCCGCCCTGGTAGAAGGCGACGTGCTGCAGCGCCGGGCTCTCGACGACGTCGAGCAGGTTGCGCAGGATGCCGACATTGACCACGCTGCGTTCGGCGGCGGTGGGCTTCTCGATATAGGCGCCGAACACGACGTGGGTGACGCCGGCGACGCCGCCGAGCCGGTCGCGGACGCTGGCCGGATCGAGCAGGTCGACGGAGACGGGCCTGACGCCGTCGACATGGCCGCCGGTCCGGCGCGACAGGCCGTAGACGAGGGTGTCCGGCTGCCTGACGAAGTGCTGCGCCGCGGCGCGCCCGCTCACTCCGTTCGCGCCGGCGATGATGATGGTGCGCATCTGGTCTCCTAGGTCCCGGGGTTTGGGGC
>CAXTUK010000260.1:0-2675 GCA_964247395.1 uncultured Acetobacteraceae bacterium | reverse complement strand
CCACCGTATCCGTCGGGCGGGGGGGTGGGGGCTCTCCCCCCCCGCGGGTCCTGGGCAGCGGCCTGGTCTCTCTCGTAGAGCCGACGTGCGAGGCGCTCCATCGTGAGCCCCTGCACGACGATCGAGAACACGACGACCACGTAGCAGACCGTGAGGAGTTCCGGGCGCCAGGTGCCGTGGCCCGGCAGGCTGAGCGCGAGCGACACCGAGATGCCGCCGCGCAGCCCGCCCCAGGTCAGCACCGCGAGCCCGCTGAAGCGGGCCGGCGTGCGCACCGCCAACGGGAGGATCGGGATCAGCACGCTCGCCGCGCGCACCGCGAGCAGGATCGGAACCGCCGCGGCGGCGGCGATCAGGTCGCCGCGATGCAGCGACAGCGTGACGACCTCGAAGCCGATCAGCAGGAACAGCAGCGAGTTCAGCACCTCGTCGATCAACGACCAGAAGGTGCGCAGCTCGTGTCGCGTCTGGTCGGCCATCGCCGACTGCACGCGCTGGCTGCCGACGCAGAGGCCCGCCATCACCACCGCGATCGGCCCCGACATGCCGAGCGCGTTGGTCAGGCTGAACGTGCCGGTGGCGAGCGCCAGCGTGATGACGACCTCCAGGTTGCGCGCATGCGCACGGCGCAGCAGGGCGATCGCGAGCAGGCCGGTGGCGAGGCCGAGCAGCCCGCCGCCGACCGCCTCGAAGACGAACGATCCGGCCGCGCGGCCGAGGCCCGCCGTGCCGGCGCCCCCTTTGACGGCGTAGTCGAGCGCCGCCCCGAAGGCGACCACGCCGACGCCGTCGTTGAACAGGCTCTCGCCGGCGAAGACCGCCTGCAGGCCGGCGGGCAGGCCGATCCGGCGCAGCAGTCCCACCACCGCCACCGGGTCGGTGGGGGCGAGGATGGCGCCCAGCACCACGCACCAGATGAACGGCACGCCGAGGCCGAGCGCGTCGAAGACGCACCACATGGCGGCCGCCGTCATGCCGACGGCCAGCAGCGTGCTCAGCACCGCGAGCGTCAGGACCAGCGTCACGCGGCGCCAGAGCTCGCCGAGATTGACCTCAAGCGCGCCGGCGAACAGCAGGAACGACAGCGCGCCATCGAGCAGCGCCACGGGCAGGTCGACCGAACCGAGCAGACGCTGCGAGGCATGGCGCAGGCTGTAGCCGGGAATGAGCGGGTCGGCGGCGAGCATGACCAGCGAGGTCGCGAGCGCGATCACCAGCACGCCGACGGTGTTGGGCAGCCGGATCGTCATCTGGTTGAGCACGCCGAACAGGGCGGCGAGCGTGAGCAGGATCGAGAACAGCGAGAAGGCGTTCATCGGCGACTGCTAGCAGCCCGAAGCAGGCGGGACCCGCACCTTCGCGTTCCGTTCCCTCAGGAGGCGGGCCTGGCCGCTCCCGGCGAGAGGCTGGTGGAGATCTCGGCCAGGCGGAAGGCGGCGGCGACGACGCGCTCCAGCGCGTGGACCTGTCCGGCCTGGTCGACCTCCCGCAGCAGCGCGTGAAACTCGCGCTCGAGCGACGGGACGACGTAGGCCTGACCGAGGCTGACCTCGATCAGCCATTCGGGTGTGCCGCGGGTGATGTCGATCTGGTTGCCGAAGAAGTAGAGCAGGCGGCCGTCCTCGTCGCGAACCGGCGAGATGAACAGCAGGTTCCAGAACATCGTCCCGTCGCGCTTGTAGTTGACGATCCACTCGATGCAGCCCTGGCCGGCCTTCAGGCAGGTGCGGATGCGGGTCCTGGATGTCTCGTCGGTCCTCGGGCCCTGGAGGAAACGACAGTTCCGGCCGATCAGCTCGGCTTGGTCGTAGCCGGTCAGATCGAGGAACGACTGGTTGACGGCGACCACCGGGCAATCCGGCAGGTTGGGATCGGACAGCACCATCGAGGCGCTGCTGTGCATCATGGCGGCGGTCAAGGATTGGCGGAGTGCAGCCGCGGACATTGCCGTTCCTCCCTGCTGCGTCGGATCCTAGGACGGTTCGAAGGGGAATGGAACGTGCGACGCGGACCTATTGCGGCTTGTCGATGCTCTCCGCCGGCTCGGGGCTCCAGGCGACGTCCTCGATGAATTTGGTGATCGGGCCGTCGACGCCGGCGAGGGAAGCAGGCGAGCGGAACCGGAATTCGTAGCTCCATCTCTGGTCGGCACAGCAGAACGTCTCCAGCCGGAGCGCGACCGGCTGGCTGATGCCGTTGATCGTGTCGGTGGTGGAGAGCGTCGCCGAACGCCCGTTCTGCATCGCGCCGAAGCGGACCAGGTAGGAAGGCGCCGTGCCGGTGACCTCGGCGTCGGGATGGAGACGGCGCACCTGAGCGATCAGTGCGTCGAGCGAGGCCTGCGACTTCGCCGCGGTCGCGGCCGGGCTGGCGGCGGCGAGCAGGTCGAACGAGCTCGGCGCACCGGCCTTGCGGACGCGCACGGTCGCGATGATCGGGCCGGGGTCGGCCGGGCGGAGGTAGCTCGCGACGATGTCGGCGCCGCGCGCATGCTCCTCGATGCCGGTCCGGGTGAAGCCGTCGAGGGTTCTCGGGAGATTGAGGCCGTAGCCGTTGCCGAGCGACACGCTCTCGGTCGAGATCGCACTGCCCGAAATTGCGACCGTAAGCGGCTTCGGGCCGCCGCCGAACATGCCGCAACCGGAGAGGCCGGCTCACGGTGCGGGCCTTCGGCA
>CAXTUK010000259.1:0-3919 GCA_964247395.1 uncultured Acetobacteraceae bacterium | reverse complement strand
CGATTGCTGTCGATCAGGACAAGCTCGCCGCGGAAGCGGTCGATCACCACCTCGGTGCTGTATTTCTCGACGCCCGACTGGTCGGTCCATTTGCGGGTCTGCAGGCTGCCCTCGATGTAGACCTTGCGGCCCTTCCGGAGAAAGCGTTCGGCCACGTCGGCGATGCGCTCGTTGAAGACGACGACGCGGTGCCACTCGGTGCGCTCGCGCCGCTCGCCCGAACCCTTGTCGTTCCAGGTCTCGCTGGTGGCGAGGCTGAAGCTGACGATCTTCTGGCCGGCCTGGCTGTTGCGGACCTCCGGATCCTTGCCGAGATTGCCGACCAGGATCACCTTGTTGACGCTTCCGGCCATCCGCCGCTTCCTTTCCGTTGCGCTATCGTTACGCCTTTCGGCGTGCCGGTCAACCTAGGCCGGAGTAGGGTGCGAGTCATGCGTTTCGGGAAGGCCCTCGGAGAGGAGACGGTGCGCGGCGCGCCCGGCCGCCCGCGCCGCGTCGCGTTGCCGGAGGGGAGCCGGCTCGCGCCGCGCTACGGTGGCGCCGACCTGGCCGATGCCTATGCGATCGGCCTGCCGTCGGGCGCCGGTCGCGACGTCGAGACGATCTCGCGCCTCGTCCTGGGACAATCGCCGCGTTGGCTCCGGTCGCTGATGAGGCTCCGGGACGTGCTGGTCACCCCGCTCGGCATCAGGACATCCCGCCAGCTCCGCGCGGCCTCCGAGGTCGAAGGCGCCCGCCACATCGGTCTGTTCAGGATCCTGTCCGTGGACCTCGACGAGCTGATCGTGGGGCAGGACGACAAGCATCTCGGCTTCCATGTGTCGGTCCTGATCAGGCCCTCCGAGACGGAAGCCGTGGACGAAGTGGTCGCGACGACCGTGGTCGATTGCCACAACCTTCTCGGTCGGACGTACCTCCTCGTCATCTCGTCGTTCCATAGGTTGATCGTGCGCGCAAATCTGCAGCGGGCGGCGCGCGATTGTCTGGCCGGTCTGGGGGCGCCCGCCCCCAGCGGGGTCGGAGGGGCGGAGCCCCTGCCCTTCCCTTAGTCTGCCCCGAATGCCACATGGGACGCCGGTCATCGGCTGGGGAGCACGGCGCTGGCGGGCAACATCCATGTGCGCGGCGCGCGCGAGCACAACCTCAAGAATGTCGATGTCGAGATCCCGCGCGACGCGCTGACGGTGATCACCGGGCTGTCCGGGTCGGGCAAGTCGTCGCTCGCGTTCGATACGATCTATGCCGAAGGGCAGCGGCGCTATGTCGAGAGCCTGTCGGCGTATGCGCGGCAGTTCCTGGAGCTTGCCGGCAAGCCGGACGTCGATTCGATCGAGGGGCTGTCGCCGGCGATCTCGATCGAGCAGAAGACGACCAGCCGCAATCCACGATCCACCGTGGGCACGGTGACGGAGGTGCACGACTACATGCGCCTGCTGTGGGCGCGGGCGGGCGTGCCCTACTCGCCGGCGACCGGGCTGCCGATCGAGGCGCAGACGGTCAGCCAGATGGTGGACCGGGTGATGGCGATGCCGGAGGGCACCAGGCTGATGCTGCTGGCGCCGGTGGTGCGCGAGCGGAAAGGCGAGTACCGCAAGGAACTGGCGGAGCTGCAACGGCGCGGCTTCACGCGGGTGAAGGTCGACGGAACGCTGCACGAGGTGGGCGAGGTGCCAAACCTCAACCGCAAGCTCAAGCACACGATCGAAGCGGTGGTGGACCGGGTGGTGGTCAAGCCCGAGGGGCTGGCGAGCCGGCTGGCGGAGAGCTTCGAGAGCGCCTTGGCGCTGGCCGACGGGATTGTCTACGCGGAAGAGGTGGTGCGGGGCGCGGCGCCCGACGAGGAGGGGCCGCGGACGGTGTTCTCGTCGCGGTTCGCCTGCCCGGTGTCGGGGTTCACGATCGAGGAGATCGAGCCGCGGCTGTTCTCGTTCAATTCGCCGCAGGGGGCGTGCCCGGTGTGCGACGGGCTGGGCGTGGAGCTGTTCTTCGACCCGAACCTGGTGGTGCCGGACGAGCGCGTGTCGCTGAACGGCGGCGCGGTGGCCCCGTGGCGGGGAACGCAGAGCCCGTACTACGACCAGACGCTCGCTTCGATCGCGCGCCACTTCAAGGTGCCGATGGCGACGATCTGGTCGGAGCTGCCGGAGCGGATGCGGGGCGTGCTGCTCGACGGGTCGGGAACCGAGGAGATCTCGTTCGTCTACAAGGACGACGTCCGGTCGTACACGGTCAGGAAACCTTTCGAGGGAATCCTGAAGAACCTCAAGCGGCGGCTGGTGGAGACGGACAGCGCCTGGGTGCGGGAGGAGCTGTCGCGTTACCAGGCGGAGAAGCCGTGCGCGGTGTGCGGCGGCAAGCGCCTGCGCCCGGAGGCGCTGGCGGTCAAGGTCGGCGGCCTCGACATCGCGGAGGTGTCGGAGATGCCGATCCGCCGGGCGCTCGAGTGGTTCTCGGGGGCGGAGGCGACGCTGACGCCGCAGCGGGCGGCGATCGCGGGACGGATCCTGCGCGAGATCAACGACCGGCTGCGGTTCCTCGACGATGTGGGGCTCGACTACCTGACGCTGTCGCGCGGGTCGACGACTTTGTCGGGCGGCGAGAGCCAGCGGATCAGGCTGGCGAGCCAGATCGGGTCGGGGCTGACGGGCGTGCTCTACGTGCTGGACGAACCGTCGATCGGGCTGCACCAGCGCGACAACGAACGGCTGCTCGGCACGCTGCGTCGGCTCAAGGCGCTGGGGAACACCGTGCTGGTGGTCGAGCACGACGAGGATGCGATCAGGGCGGCGGACCATCTGATCGACATGGGTCCCAGGGCGGGCGTGCATGGCGGGCACGTGGTGGCGGAGGGGACGCCGGAGACGGTGGCGGCGAACCCGGCGTCGCTGACGGGGGACTACCTGTCCGGGCGGCGGCGGATCGAACTGCCGCCACGACGGCGCACGCCGGACCGGCGGCGGATGCTGACGTTGGTGGGCGCGACGGGGAATAATCTAAAGTCGGTGACGGCGCATTTCCCGCTCGGGACGTTCACGTGCGTCACCGGCGTCTCGGGCGGGGGCAAGTCGTCGCTGGTGGTCGATACGCTCTACAAGGCGGTGTCGCGCCGGCTGATGGGTTCGGGCGAGGTCCCCTCCCCGTTCGAGCGCCTGGACGGGCTGGAGCAGCTCGACAAGATCATCGACATCGACCAGTCGCCGATCGGTCGGACGCCGCGCTCGAACCCGGCGACGTACACGGACCTGTTCGCGCCGATCCGGGACTGGTTCGCGGAGCTGCCGGAAAGCCGGGCGCGCGGCTACAAGTCGGGGCGGTTCTCGTTCAACGTGAAGGGCGGCCGCTGCGAGGCGTGCCAGGGCGACGGGCTGATCAAGATCGAGATGCACTTCCTGCCGGACGTGTTCGTCACCTGCGACACGTGCAAAGGGCATCGCTATAATCGCGAGACTCTGGAGATCAGGTTCCGCGGACTGTCAATCGCGGACGTGCTCGATCTCACGGTGGACGAGGCGATCCCGCTGTTCTCGGCTGTTACACGGATCGGCGACCGGCTGTCGGTGCTGAGCCGGGTGGGGCTCGGCTATGTTCGGCTGGGTCAGCAGGCGACGACGCTGTCGGGCGGCGAGGCGCAGCGGATCAAGCTCGCCAAGGAGCTGGCCAAGCGGGCGACGGGCCGGACGCTGTATATTCTCGACGAGCCGACGACGGGACTGCATTTCGAGGACGTGCGCAAGCTGCTCGAACTGCTGCACGCGCTCGTCGAGAGCGGGAACACCGTGGTGGTGATCGAGCACAATCTCGAGGTGATCAAGACGGCGGACTGGATCCTGGACCTCGGACCGGAGGGCGGCGACGGCGGCGGCCGGATCGTGGCGGAAGGGACGCCGGAGCAGATCGCGGAGCATCCGGCGAGCCATAC
>CAXTUK010000258.1:0-3925 GCA_964247395.1 uncultured Acetobacteraceae bacterium | reverse complement strand
TGCAGACCTGGCCGGAGTTGCGAAGCTTGGCGGCCACCAGCCCCTTGACCGCGACGTCGATGTCGGAATCGTCGAAGACGATGAAAGGCGCGTTGCCGCCCAACTCCAGCGTCAACTTCTTCAGCGTCTCGGCCCCGTTGCGCGCGAGCAGGCGGCCGACGCCGGTTGATCCGGTGAACGAGATCTTCTGGATCCTCGGATCGCTGGTGATCGCCTCGCCGATCAGCTTCGGATCACCGGTGACCATCTCGAAGACGCCCGCGGGGATGCCGGCCTGCCGTGCGTATTCCAGCAGCTTGTAGGCGGTGAGCGGGGTTTCCTCCGATGGCTTGACGATCATCGTGCATCCGGCCGCCAGTGCGGTCGCGACCTTGCGGGTGATCATCATGAACGGGAAGTTCCACGGCGTGATGGATGCCGTCGGACCGACCGGCTCCTTGGTGACCAGCACGGCGGAATCGGCCGCGTGGGTCGGGACGATGTCGCCATACACGCGCTTGGCCTCTTCCGCGTACCACTCGATGAAGCCGAGGCCATAATCGATCTCGCCCAGCGCTTCGGTGAGGCATTTGCCGTTTTCCCGGACCATGATCTCTGCGAAGACCTGCCTGTCGGCCCGGACACGCTCGAACCAGCCTCGCAGCAGGTCACCGCGTTCCTTGGCCAGGCGCCGGGACCAGGCCGGGAAGGCGTTGCAGGTGCGGTCGATCGCGGCTTCCACGTCAGCCGCGTCCATGAAGGGCGCCTGGCCGGCGATGGACCCGTCTGCCGGATTGGTTACGTCAATCATCGCGTCGTCACCTTTGTCTGTTGCTGTGCGGCGTCCGGCACGCGCATCTGCGCAGCGGCCGGCCGTGGCCGGATCGGGTGACCGCTATCTCGTGCGCGTGCCAGTCGTTGACCATCGACTAAAATCGCTCAACTGTTCAGTTTTCAGCAATGGCACCAGGCATGCGGGACCTGCCGCCGCTCAACGCGCTGCTCACTTTCGAGGTCGTGTCCCGCACCGGCAGTGTTCGCTCCGCTGCGGGCGAAATGCTCGTCACGCCAGGCGCGGTCAGCCGGCAGGTGCGACTGCTGGAGGATCACTTCGGAACTTTGCTGTTCACGCGCCAGGGCAGGGGTCTGGTGCTCACGCCCGTCGGCCGGGCGTTCTACGAGCGCGTCCATGCACATTTCGTCGGTTTGCGGGACGCGACAGCGTTGCTGCAATCGTCGTCGGGCCGATCAGTGTTGCGGCTCCGATCCTACACGACCTTTGCGACACGCTGGCTGATCCCGCGCTTGTCGAGTTTCCAGCTCCGTCACCCGCAGATCGACGTGCGATTGTCGACCGAATCCGGATGGAGCGACGCGAAAGAATTCGATGCGGCGATCCGTCTCGGTGACGGGGACTGGCCGGACTGCGATGCGACGCCGCTCGTCTCCAACATCCTGACGCCGGTGTGCAGCCCCGCCCGCATGCCGCGTGGCAAGGCAGACCTGTCCTTCCTCGAGCGGGAAACGATCCTGCTCGTTCGGGCGCGCCCGAACGACTGGGAGCTCTGGTGCGAGGCTGCCGGCGTCGACATGGCAAGGCTTCGGCGCCGCCGGGAGTTCGAGAGCTCCGCCCTGGCCTATCAGGCCGCGGCGGAAGGCCGTGGCGTCGCCCTGGCGCAACTCGCCCTCATCGACGAGGATCTCAGGTCGGGAGCCCTGGTCACCCCGACTGCCATCACACTCGACCGCGGCAGCTACACCTACCACCTCGTGTCCGATCCCCGGTCGCACAAGCTCGGTCTGCTAGAACAGCTGAAACGCGCGCTACTGGCCGACGGCGACGGATGACCGGCTCACGCCGGCTCAACGAACGCTCCCGATTACTCGATGGTCGGATCAGCACCACGTTCCCATCCTTGCGAGGCCTCAGGCTCGGACGGCCGAGGGGCTGGATCGGCCGCAAACCAGAGTAGTAGGAGAATGAGTTCAGGCATGCCGGTCGAGACCTGCGACCACGATGGGACGCGCCGTCATGTCGGCACGCCGTCGAACGTCTGCCGGGTGCGGCGGGGTCGATCGGCCGTTCCCTTCCGCCGGGGACCAAGACCAGGCGGAGACTACATCGCCGGACGACGCAGACCGACCGGGATGCGGGTGGTCGCCAGTCCAGTGGGCGATACGGCCAGCCCTGAGTAGGTCCATGCCGGACAGCGCGTACGTGCACGAGGAGCCATCCTCGTTCCATTGCCCGAGGATCTTCCCGATGATCGCGGACGAGAAACACCTGACGATTGGATCCCTTCTCTTCGAACGACTGGATCAGATCGACCTCACGGGTCCCTACGAGGTGCTGTCGCGCCTGCCCAACTCGACCACCCGCATCTACGCCAAGACGCTTGCGCCCGTGCGCGACGTCAAGGGGCTTCGCCTGGTTGCCGATGCCGTCCTCGCAGACGCGCCTCAGCTCGACGTCCTCCACATCGCGCGGCAGGCGAAGGGGGCACGCACCGTCTTCTCCGTCTGCACAGGCGCCTTGCTGTGCGGCGCGGCGGGCCTGTTGATCGGTCGGAGAGCGACCACGCACTGGGCCTCGTTCCATCTTCTTCGCTGGTTCGGCGCAACGCCCGTGAACGAACGCGTCGTCGTCGATGGCGGTTGGATTTTCGCCGCCGGCGTCACGGCCGGCATCGACGGCGCACTGCGGCTCGCGGCTGCACTCCGTGGCAGCCATGACGGCACGGCGCGAGCGAACCGCCCGCAAGATCGCCGGGCGCCTTGGCATCACAATCAGTGAGCCTTGACGACAGGGTGGATATTACCTCGGACGTAATTGAGAGAGCGGTGGATCGAGCGCAGGTGTGGCGAGCGATGGCAGGAACACGTGTCCTGCTCACACGAGTCCACGTCATCAACAATGAGGGGCGCAGTCATGCACGGCTTTCCTGTCAACTCCCTCGACTCGGCACCGGAGAAGTCGAAGCCCGCGCTGCAGACCTTGCAGTCGGCCTTCGGCTTCATCCCCAATGTCGTCGGTGCGATGTCAACCTCGCCCGTCCTGACCCAAAGCCTGGTCGGCCTGTTCGGCAACGTTCACGGCGGGAGCTTCTCCGAACCGCAGATCCAGGTGGTCCTCCTCACCAACGCCGTCACCAATGGCGCGGCCTGGGCTGTCGCGTTCCACTCCTTCCTCGCGCTCAAGGCAGGGATCGACCGCGGTGACGTCGAGGCGATCCGGAGCGGGAAATCGCCGGCGGATCCGAAGCTCGCCGCGCTCTCCACACTCGCGAGGACGCTGATCGAGAAGCGCGGCCGTCTTGCCGACGATGAGGGCGGGCGCTTCCTCGCGCAGGGCTTCGGCCGCGACCACCTGCTCGAGGTCGTCGCGATCGTCGCGGCTTCGACGATCACGAACTACACCGCCAGCGTTACCCAGCCTCCGCTCGAACCGACGTTCGAGCCGCACGTCTGGACCGCGCCGCGCCCGGCAGGTGACACTCCGGAGCGGATGACGGTCGGGGTCCAACGACTTCACAGCTCCGACCGCAAGCGGAGGGGTCATGCTTTCGACGCATGGTGACGGCGAGCTAGGCGCCCTGCTGCGTGGCTGGAGAGCCGCGCGTGGCAAGAGCCAACTCGACCTGGCGCTCGAGGCTGACGTGTCCCAACGGCACATCAGCTTCATCGAGAGCGGCCGCAGCGCGCCCGGGCGCGAGAAACTCCTCGACATCGCCGATGCCCTCGACATCCCGCTACGGGAGCGCAATCTCCTGCTGCTCGCTGCCGGGTATGCACCGGCCTACCCTGAAGGCGGGTGGAGCGAGCCGCAGATGCGGAGCATCACCGTCGCCGTTGAACGCATGCTGAAACAGCAGGAGCCCTTCCCGGCCGTGTTGCTGGACCGCTACTGGAACGTGATCACGACCAATGCGGCGACACCTCGCTTCTT
>CAXTUK010000257.1:0-3926 GCA_964247395.1 uncultured Acetobacteraceae bacterium | reverse complement strand
GCGTCCAACGGCGGCAGCTCGCTCGGCGACTTCTCCGGCTTCGTCGCCGCCCTGCTGCTGGCCGCCCGGCCGCTGCGCGCGCTGGGTTCGCTGAACGCCGCCATCCAGGAAGGCCTGGCCGGCCTGACCCGCGTCTTCGACGTGCTCGACGAGCCCACCGCCGTCGTCGAGAGCCCGCGCGCGATCCCGCTTCCCGCCGGCCGCGGCCATCTCCGCTTCGAGGACGTGGGCTTCCGCTATCCCGACGGCCGCGCCGGCCTGCGCCGCCTCAGCTTCGAGGCGATGCCCGGCCGCACCGTCGCCCTCGTCGGCCCGTCCGGCGCCGGCAAGTCGACCGCCCTGTCGCTGATCCCCCGGCTGCACGACGTCTCGTCCGGCCGCATCACCCTCGATGGCCAGGATCTGCGCGCGCTCACGCTCTCGAGCCTGCGCGGCGCCATCGCCTATGTCGGCCAGGAGACGATGCTGTTCGACACGTCGGTCGCCGCCAACATCCGCATGGGCCGCCCCGAGGCGGCCAGCCACGACATCGAAGCCGCCGCCGCCGCCGCGTCCGCCGCCGACTTCATCGCGCAGTTGCCGGACCGCTACGACACCGCCGTCGGCCATGGCGGCCAGCGTCTCTCCGGCGGCCAGCGCCAGCGCGTCGTGCTGGCCCGCGCCCTGCTCCGCAATCCGCGCGTCCTCCTGCTCGACGAAGCCACCAGCGCGCTCGACGCCGAGAACGAGGCCGCGGTGCAGGTCGCTCTCGCCCGGCTCCGAAGCGGACGCACCACGATCATCGTCGCCCACCGCCTCAGCACCGTCCGCTCGGCCGACCTGGTCGTCGTGATGTCCGACGGCGAGGCGATCGAGATCGGCAATCATGCCGAACTCATCGAGGTGGACGGTCTCTACGCCCGGCTGGTGAGGAGCCAGGCGCTCGCCGCCTGACATGTCGGTTTGCCGCCGGCGGACGATCGTGCGAAATATTGACCGAACCGGTCGGTCAGCGACGGGATCGCCGTTTCGACACGCCTGAGGATGACGCATGGCCGAGGACGACAGCAGGTCGGACGACCACAAGCCCGGTCAGTCGAGCGACGACGGAGCCAGGCAGGACGAGGCCGACGACAAGAAGGCCGCCGACCAGCAGGACCAGAAGGACGAACAGCAGCGCCAGCGCGCCAGCCCGTTCGTCCGCATCGGGCTCGTCGCCATCATCCTGGTCTTCGTGGGAGGCGGCTTCTTCCTCTGGCTGACCACGCGCGGCAAGCAGACCACGGACGACGCCTACACCGCCGGGCGCGTGGTCAACATCGCGCCCCAGGTCAGCGGCTACATCGTCGAGCTCGACGTCAACGACAACCAGTTCGTCCATCAGGGCCAGGTCCTCGCCCGGATCGATCCGCGCACCTACAAGGCCAGCGTCGACATGGATCAGGCCCAGGTGATCCAAGCGCAGGGCCAGCTCGAGGGCGCCAAGTTCTCCGCCGAGGTCTCCAAGCAGACCTTCCCTGCACAGCTGGCGCAGGCCAAGGGCCAGCTGATCCAATCGCAGGGTCAGGAGTTCCAGGCCGAGACCGACTACCGCCGCCAGCACGCCGTCGCCCGCGCCGCCACCACGCAGCAGGCGGTCGACCAGTCGACCGCCGCATTGCAGGAGGCCAAGGGCCAGGTCGCCATCGCCCAGGCCCAGGTGCAGCAGGCGACGCCGGTCAAGCCGAACATCAGCGTCACCCAGACGCGGATCACCCAGAACGGCGGCTCGCTCGAGGTCGCCCGTGCCCAGCTCGAGCAGGCCAGGCTCAATCTCGGCTGGACCGTCATCCGCGCGCCGCACGACGGCTGGATCGCCCAGCGCAACGTCGAGCAGGGCAACTACGTCAACGTGGGCCAGAACCTGTTCGCCATCGTGCAGCCGGAGATCTGGGTCACCGCCAACTTCAAGGAAACCCAGCTCGCCCACATGCAGGCCGGCCAGCTCGCCGACATCACCGTCGACGCCTACCCGCAGCTTCGCCTGCACGGCCACGTCGACAGCGTCCAACTCGGCTCCGGCGGCCAGTTCAGCGCCTTCCCGCCGGAGAACGCGACCGGCAACTTCGTCAAGATCGTCCAGCGCGTGCCGGTCAAGATCCTGATCGACAGCGGCCTCGACGCCGACCTGCCGTTGCCGATCGGCCTGTCCGTCGAGCCCACCGTCTTCATCGACCGCCACCCGGTCGTGGCGCACCCGGCGCCCGAGCCGGCCAACGTCGCGTCGCGATGAGCGAACGCTCGGACGCGCAGTGGCGGCCGAAGGCGAACCCGTGGCTGATCGCCGTCGTCGTCACGCTGGCGGCCTTCATGGAGGTGCTCGACACCACCATCGTCAACGTCTCGCTGCCCTACATCGCCGGCGACCTCGCCTCGTCCTATGACGACAGCACCTGGACGCTGACCTCCTACCTCGCCGCCAACGGCATCGTGCTGACCGTGTCCGGCTACCTGGCGCGCGTCCTCGGCCGCAAGCTCTACTTCATGATCTGCATCTCGATGTTCACCGTCTGCTCGTTCCTGTGCGGCATCGCCACCAACCTGCCCGAGCTGATCGTCTTCCGCCTGATGCAGGGCTTCTTCGGCGGCGGCCTGCAGCCGAACCAGCAATCGATCATCCTCGACACCTTCCCGCCCGACAAGCGCAGCGCCGCCTTCGGCCTGACCGCGATCGCCACCATCGTCGCACCCGTCCTCGGCCCGACCGTCGGCGGCTATCTCACGTTCGACTTCAACTGGCGCTGGGTGTTCTTCCTCAACATCCCGATCGGCCTGTTCGCCACCTTCATGGTGTTCATCCTCGTCGAGGACCCGCCCTGGGCGCGCCGTCAGAAGTCCGGCCTGGACGCCATCGGCCTGTCGCTGATCACCCTCGGTCTCGGCTGCCTCGAGGTCATGGCCGACCGCGGCGAGGACGACGACTGGTTCAGCAATTCCTTCATCCGGCTGATGGCCTGCGGCGCCGCGATCGGCATCCTGGGCGCGATCGGCTGGCTCCTGGTCGCCAGGAAGCCGATCGTCAATCTGCGCGTGCTCGCCGACCGCAACTTCGCGACCGGCTTCCTCGCCATCTCGGCGCTCGGCTTCACCCTCTACGCCGCCGCCGTCGTCATCCCGCAATTCGCCCAGCAGGTGCTCGGCTACAACGCCGTCCTGGCCGGCCTGGTCCTCTCGCCTGGCGCGCTGGTCATCATCATGCTGATCCCGTTCGTGACCCGGTTGCTGCCGATCGTGCAGACCCGGTTCCTGATCGCGACCGGCTTCTTCATCAACGGCGTGTCGATGCTCTACTCGAGCAGCCTCGATCCGCAGATCGATTTCCGCACCCTGGTCTACATCCGCGCGGCGCAGGTCGTGGGCCTCGCGTTCCTGTTCGCGCCGATCAGCACCATCGCCTACTCCACGATCCCGAGGAAGCTGAACGGCGACGCGTCCGCGCTCTTCACCATGGGCCGCAACGTGATCGGCGCCATCGGCATCTCGGTCGCCAACAGCCAGGTCACCGAGCGCACCCAGATACGCGAAGCCTATCTCGCCCGCTGGGCGACGCCGTTCCGATACCAGTACAACAACCTGATCGACCACTACCGGCAGACCGCCCAGGCGGCCGGCGTCGCCCGCGGCCTGCTGTCTTCCACCGCCGTCAACCAGGCGCACAGCACGTTCATCGAGCAGGCGCAGATCCTCGCCTACAACGACGTCTTCAGCATGGTCGGCATCCTCTCCTTCGTCGTCACCCCGCTGTGCCTGCTGTTCGCGCCGAGCAAGGCGGGCGGGAGAGGGGGCGGCGGCCACTGACGGGAAACCTGACCGTGGCGGCCGATATCAGCCGCGAGGCCTCGTCAAGGCCTGACTGTCCTGGCTCTCGATGATCCTGTCCCGCCCCGACGCCTTGGCCTCGTAGAGCG
>CAXTUK010000256.1:0-3953 GCA_964247395.1 uncultured Acetobacteraceae bacterium | reverse complement strand
GCTGGTGCTGGAGACGGAGATGAAGGCCGACATGGCGGTCTATCTCGCCGCCGCCGCGATCCTTCTCGCCGCCCTTGCTCTCCGTGTCGCGAGGCATTCGCCCGACCGGAGCATCATCTCGGTCGCCCGCGATGCCGGTTTCCTCGCCGGCGCCACGATGGTCGCGATCAGCCCCCACTACCCCTGGTATTTTCCCTTCCTCGCCACCCTTGCGACCATCACGACGTCGTTCGCGTTGATCTGGCTGTCGGTCGCGCCGCTGCTGCTCACCCTCGACCCGCTGCACGAGTTCTTCTTCTGGCCGTCTCTCGTCTACATTCCGACATGTTTGCTTGCCATCTTCGACTTTCGCACCCGGAGGCTCAACTGATGTCCGCCATCGTCGCCGACCCGCGCCGCTATTTCGAAGCGGTAGCCGAGCGCCGCATCGACGCCGCCCCGCCGGTCTGCCTCTATCTGGAGGTCACCAATCGCTGCAACCTGCTGTGCGAGACCTGTCCGCGCACGTTCGAGACCCTCGAGCCGTCCGCCGACATGAGTTGGGAGCTGTTCACCCGCATCGTCGACCAAGTCCCCACCGCCGCACGCGCCGTCTTGCACGGCGTCGGCGAACCGATGCTCGTCCGCACGCTCCCCCGCATGATCCGCTACCTCAAGGACCGCGACATCTACGTCCTGTTCAACACCAACGGCACGCTGCTCAACCCCCGCAAGTTCTCCGAACTCATCGCGACCGGCCTCGACGAGCTACGCGTCTCTCTCGATGCCGCCGACGCCGTCACCTACAGGCAGGTCCGCGGCAAGGACTTCTTCCACCGCATCGTCCGCGACGTCCGTGCGCTCACCACCTATCAGCGCGAGCACAACCTCGACCATCCACGCGTGTCGATCTGGCTGACCGGCCTGAAGGAGACGGTGCAGTCGCTGCCCGAGTTCGTTCGGCTCGCCGCCGACATGGGCGTGCGCGAAGTCCACCTCCAGCGTCTGGTCTTCGACGAACAGGGCTTCGGCATGGCCCGCGCCGAGAGTTCGCTCTTCGAGCAGACCCAGGCCGAGGAGCAGGCCGCCATCGAGGCCGCGCAATCGCTCGGTCGAAGCCTCGGCATCATGCTCGACGCCTCCGGCGCCACCGAGCCCGGCCTCAGCCTACGCAACGAGGATGGCGCCCAGCCCTGGTCCACCTGCCGCCGCCCCTGGTCGCTGATGTATTTCCCGCCCACGGCCGCGCGCTGCCCTGCTGCATCGCACCCTTCTCCGCGCGCGGCTACGAGAACTACACGCTCGGCGACGCCACCCAGCAGGACCTCCGCGACATCTGGAACGGCCCCGCCTACCAGGATTTCCGCACGTCGCTGCTGAGCGACGTCCCGCCCAAGCCGTGCCAGAATTGCGGGCTGCGGTGGAGTTTGTAGAAGGCGGGGGCCGGAGGGAGCGCCCACAGACCCGCACCGCGGTCGCCGTCATTCCGACCTTCAACGAACAGGGGGCGATCGGGCCGACCGTCGCCAGGCTGCCGCGCGATGTGGTCCACACCGTCCTCGTCGTCGACGGCGGCAGCACCGACGACACCGTCGCCGAAGCGGAAGTCGCCGGGGCGACCGTGATCATTGAACCTCGACGCGGGTACGGTCGTGCCTGCATGACCGGCGCCGAACGCGCCCGGGCGCTCGGCGCCGACATCCTCCTCTTCCTCGACGGCGACGGCAGCGACGCCGGGGATCGCGCCGAGCGCCTCATCGCCCCGATCAGCGACGGCGTCGCAGACTTCACCATCGCCCACCGGAGCAGGGCAGGGCGCGCGCCCGGCAGCATGGGCGCCCACCAGGTAATCGCCGGTCACTTGATCGGCGGAGCCGTCGGCCTGCTGACCGGCACCCGGTACCGCGACATGTGCGCCTTCCGCGCGATCCGTCTCGACTTGCTCGAACGCCTCGCCATGCGCGAGATGACCTATGGCTGGAACCTCGAAATGCAGATGCGCGCCGCCCTGGCCCGCGCCCGTATTCTCGAAATCCCGATGCCCTATTATTGCCGCGTCGCCGGCCAGTCCAAGGTCGCCGGCAATCTTCGCGGCACGCTCAAGGCCTCCACCCGCATCCTCCGCACCCTCGTTGCCGTGCGCCTCCGAGCCTTCGAGTGACACCGTTCGAGATCGCCACCGGCGGCGATCCGGCCGCACTCGCCGCCATGCGCGAGATCAAGCTCCAGCGCCTCCGCTTCCGACGACCTCCGAACCCGGACCGCGCATACGGCCGGCCGGCCGATTTCCTCACCGCCGAACTGACCGCCGAATTCGCCATTCCCGATGCGCCGCCGGTCTCGGCGAACGAGTACGGCGGCGCATTCATCGCCGAGATCCGCGCCAACCCCGACAGGATCTGCCTCGACGTCGGCGCCGGCTTGCGTGCGAGCTGCTTCGCCAACGTCGTCAACGCAGAGATCTACCCGGGCGCCAGCACCGACGTCGTCTGCGTCGGCGAGGACCTTCCCTTCGAGAGCGATCAGTTCGACTACGCCCTCTGCTGCGCAGTCCTCGAACACACGCGCCGGCCCTGGGACGTGGCCCGCGAGATCGTCCGTGTCCTCAAACCCGGTGGCAAGCTGCTCGTCGACTACCCCTTCCTTCAGGGCGTGCACGGCTACCCGCATCATTACTTCAACGCCACGCCCGGGGGCGCCGTCAGCCTGTTCGAGGAGCATTGCGACATCCTCGAATCGACCATTGGCCGCAACAACCATCCGATCCAGGCCCTTTGCTGGATCCTGCGGGAGTGGCGCCACGGCCTGACCGGGCCGACGGCCGAAGAATTCGGCCATCTCACCGTCGACGAACTGCTCTCGCAACCGGCCGACGCCCAGTTCGAGGCCGACTACGCGCGCCATCTCGACGACCAAGCCGCCCGCGACATTGCGGCCGGGTCGACGCTGGTCGCCTGCAAGCGAGCCTCGCCGCCTCACTCCCGCCTCGAAGCGCTGGAGCTCGAGGTCGCCGCCCTGCGCGCCTCCCGCTCCTGGCGCGTCACGCAGCCGCTTCGCACGGCGGGCAAGGTCTGGAAACGAGTGTTTCGATCGAACGTCTGACTGCCGCCAGAGAGACCGCCATGACCGCCGCCATCCCGCCAGCAACGGCATCGACGGCAACGTGATACGGGTGTGCAGTGCAACGCCTGCTCGGAGCCAGACCGTGAGCGCACCGATCCTGATCACCCGTCCCGCCTCGGGCAGCGCCATCCTGCGCGCCGGCCTCTTCAGCCTGCGCAAGCGCACCAAGGTGGCCGGCCCCCTCGACACCACGCCCTTGCTGCGCCGTGGTGTCATGTTGGACGCCGCCCGCATTCGTGCCTACGCCAGCTTGTGCGGCTTCACCGAGCAGCAGGGGGTGCCGCTCACCTATCCGCACAACCTCGCCTTCCCGCTGCACATGATGGCGCTGCTTCGCCCCAGCTTCCCGTTCCCCGTCATCGGCTTGGTCCATCTGGAGAACGCCGTCCGTCAGCGCGCCCGCCTCCACTCGGGCGACGTGCTCGACATTCTCGTCTCGCTCGGACGCTGGCTCGCCCATCCCAGGGGCCAGGCGGTCACCGTCGAGACCGTCATCATCCGTGGCGAGACCGAAGTGTGGGACAGCACCAGCACGTATCTGAGGCTCGGCACGACGCCGTCCGGCGAGCCCTACGAGAGCCTGCCCGCCGACGACGCCAGGCTCGTCACCGTCCAGCGCTGGACGCTTGCCGGCGATCTCGGCCGCCGTTTCGCCCGCGTCTCCGGCGACGCCAACCCGATCCACACCTCGCGTCTCGGCGCGCGCGCCTTCGGCTTTCGCCAGAAGATCGCGCACGGGATGTGGAGCAAGGCCCGCGCGCTCGCCGATCTTCTGCCCCAGAACTCGATCGATCAGGCGAGCGCGCGTGTCGCCTTCAGAACCCCCGTCTTCCTCCCGGGCGGCGTCACTT
>CAXTUK010000255.1:0-3961 GCA_964247395.1 uncultured Acetobacteraceae bacterium | reverse complement strand
GTTCCGCCGCGGAGGCGACGGTCTGCGCGCCGGAACTTGCCACGCAGGCAGCGGACGCGACCTCGCCAGCCTGGCAGGTGGTCTGCTCCGCCGCTCCGCTCATGCCGCGCGCGGTGCCCTCGAGCTCGGTCGAGGCCGAAGCGAGAACACGAGCGAGCGCGCCGACCTCTCCCTCGAAGGCGTGCAGCGTCTCGTCGAGCCGTGCGACCCGGCGCTCCTTGGCGATCTGCTCCGCCTTCTGCTCCTCGGCGAGCCGGTCGCCCTCGATCATGCTGTCGCGGAAGACCTCGACCGCGGCAGCCATCCCGCCGATCTCGTCCCGGCGCTGCGCTCCCTCGACGACGACATGCAGGTCGTGACCGGCCAGCCGCTTCATCACCTCGGTCATCCGGCGTATCGGCGCCGAGATGCTGGTGATGATCGCGTAGGCGAGCAGCAGGCAGACGAGCACCGCCGCACTGATGACGCCGAGGACCACATGCTTCGTCGACCTGTAGGTCGCCGCTCCGGCGTTCGACGACGTCCGGCCCTGGCGCAGATCGAAATCGAGGTCGGCGCTCGAGGCGGTGAACGCGTCGGCGAAGCTCTGCTCCTCCGGCTGGTCGAAGAGCCTCTCGGGGTTGAAGTTGGCGAGATCGCGGCGGACGATGCGCTCGTGCTCGGCCCAGGCGCGATCGAAGGCGCGCATCAGCCGCTCCTCGTCGGTGCCGCGATGGATCAAGGGCGCATAGGCGGCGCGCAAGCGGTCGACGTCCTGCTGGCCCCTGGTCAGCCCGGCGCCGATCTGCTGGCGGTCGCTGTCGAGGAGTGCGAGAGCGTAACGGGCCTCCTGGAGGCGGGTATTCTGCAGCGCGCTGAGCAATCGTCCCTGCAGCCCGGTGCTCGGAAGCCAGTTGTCGCGGATGTCGGAGGCCCGCTCGTTCATCGCGGAGAGGCGGTTCAGCGTCGTGACGCCGAGACCGAGCACGAGAAAGAACACCAACCCGAACGCGCCCAGTATCTTGGTGCGAATGGTGAAGCGATCGAGCAACCTGGTCATGGCGCCATCCCCGAGAGCCGACTGGTGGTCGGCCCCATACTGGGGTCTGTCGGTTAAGGAAGCGTGTTCGCCCTACTTGCCGCGGGACAGGAAGGCGGCGAAGGCGGCCCTGGCCTCGGGCGAGGACAGGCGTTCGGCGAACAGGGCGGCTTCCTCCCGGGCGCGGGCGACGGCGACGTCCGGGTCGCCGCGGAGCAGGCGGCGGGTGATGGCGACCGCTTCGGGCGGCTTGGCGGCGAGGCGCCGGGAAGCGTCGCGGGCGGTGGCGAGCAGGTCGGCTTCAGGGACGATGCGGTTGACGAGACCCATCGCACGGGCGTCGGCGGCCGAGAAGAACTCGCCCAGCAGCAGCAGCTCGGAGGCGCGCTGCAGGCCGACCAGGCGGGGCAGGAAGTTGCTCGACGCGAACTCGGGCACCAGGCCGAGATCGACGAAGGGCAGACGCAGGCGGGCCCCTTCCGTCGCGTAGACCAGGTCGCAATGCAGCAGGATCGTGGTGCCGATGCCGACGGCCAGGCCGTCCACGGCGGCGACGATCGGCTTGGTGAAGCGCAGCACGGTCTCGATCAGGCGCGGCGTCTCGCCGCCACCCCGGGCGCCGCCGCGGGCGAAGTCGGCGATGTCGTTGCCGGCGGAGAACACGCCGCCGGCGCCGGCGAGAAGGACGGCGCGCACCGCCTGGTCGGCGGCGGCAGCGTCGAGCGCGTCGGCGAGCGCGCGATACATCGCCTGGTCGAGCGCGTTCTTCTTGTCCGGGCGGTCGATGGTCAGCTCGAGCACGCCGTCCGCTGCTTCGGTCCTGATATGGTCGGTCATTCCGGCACCCGGCGCGTGGAGGCGCTAGTCGTAGGGCGGCGCGGACGGGTTCGCAAACCGGCGGCCGCGGGGCGTTTGACTTCGGGTCCGCGGACACCTAGATAGATGCTATACTGTAATGATTGCGCCTTCCCGCGTCCCGTGTCCGCACGGGCGGGCTGACGCGCGCGTGCAGCATCCCCACGACGGAGCTTGTTCCATGGACCGCATGATCGTCTATCCGGGCGCCATTCCGCTCGACTCCGATCTCCTGAACGTGCAGCGCGGCACGATGAAGGCGCTCGGGTTCCTGGCCCAGGCGTGCCTGGGACGCGGCCCGCTGGTCGACGGGCTCGCCTGCCAGCCGACGGTGCCGGCCTCGCTGCAGGTCACCGTGGGGCCGGGCAGCATCCTGGTCGATTCGCAGGTCGATGGTTCGCCCTACGGCACGCTGGCCGACGACACGTCCAACTTGGTCAAGATGGGCATCAACACGGGCAGTTCGGTGTTCACCCTGACGCCGCCGACGGTCTCGGGGCAGTCGATCAACTACATGATCGAGGCGAGCTTCCTGGAGGCCGACGCGGTGCCGGTGGTGCTGCCCTACTACAACGCCGCCAACCCGGCGCAGGGGCTGGCCGGACAGGGCAACAACGGCACGGCGCAGAACACGCAGCGGCTGCAGACGGTCGCACTCCAGCTCAAGGGCGGGGCGGCGGCGAACACCGGCACCCAGACCACGCCGGCGGCCGATCCGGGCTGGGTGGCGATCGCGGTGATCACGGTCAATGCCGGCCAGGCCACGGTGACGGCGTCGAACATCACGGTTCCTTCCACGGCGCCGTTCCTGAGCTACAAGCTGCCGCAGATGAGCTTCGCGTGCGGGCTCGGGCGGTCGGGCTGGCAGTCGCTGCCGAGCGGGCTGATCGTGCAGTGGGGGACGGCGCTGACCATCACGGGCAACCTCGACCAGTACACGTTTCCGGTCACGTTCCCCAACACCGCCTTCACGGTGACGGTGTCGGAGGGAGCGGCGGCCGGCTGGAGCAACGCCGCCTATCCGGTTCCGGTGCCCACGATCTATGGCGTGAACAACGTGTCGGCCTCGGGCTTCCAGGTCTCCTGCATGAGCCCGGTGATCAACGGGGCGACCAGTTCGATCTCGTTCGCCAAGGGGTCCGGGTTCAACTGGATGGCCTTCGGGTTCTGACCGAAGGCATTGCACGCCGCTTGCATGACGGCGTTCATGCGACGGTGCGGCGGAGCGATCGGCGTGGGATGAGCGAACGGCTGCGCCTGGCCGGGATCACGCGCCGGTTCGGCTCGCTCGCGGCCAATGACGGGATCGACCTGGTGGTGGACGCGGGCGAGATCCACGCGCTGCTCGGCGAGAACGGCGCGGGCAAGTCGACGCTGATGCAGATCGCCTATGGCGTGCTGCAGGCCGATGCGGGCGAGATCGTGTGGGAGGGCGAGACGGTGCGCATCGACGATCCGCGGGCGGCGCGCCGTCTGGGGATCGGCATGGTGTTCCAGCACTTCTCGCTGTTCGAGGCGATGAGCGTCGCCGAGAACATCGCGGTGGCGCTGGACGACGCTCCGAGGCTCGCGACGCTCGTGGCGCGGATCAGGTCGGTCAGCGCCGCCTACGGCCTGAAGCTCGATCCGGGGCGGACCGTCCGTTCGCTGTCGGCGGGAGAGCGGCAGCGGGTGGAGATCGTGCGCTGCCTGCTGGCGAGACCCAAGCTGCTGGTGATGGACGAGCCGACGTCCGTGCTGACGCCGCAGGAAGTGCGGCCGCTGTTCGCGACGCTGCGCCGGCTGGCCTCGGAGGGCGTCTCGATCCTGTACGTCTCGCACCGGCTCGACGAGATCAGGGCGTTGTGCGACGCCGTGACGGTGCTCCGGCACGGGCGGGTGGCGGGGCGGTGCGACCCGCGGACGGAGACTGCGGCCTCACTCGCGCGGTTGATGGTGGGGGCGGAGGTCGATCGTGCCCAGCAGGCGCCGGAGGGAGCGCAGGGGACGGCGATGCTGGTGCTCGATAGGCTGAGCATGCCGGCCACCGGGCCGCACGACGTGGCGCTTCGCGACGTGAGCCTCCAAGTCGGGGCGGGCGAGATCGTG
>CAXTUK010000254.1:0-3976 GCA_964247395.1 uncultured Acetobacteraceae bacterium | reverse complement strand
CCCGGGCCACCGCGGCGGCGTCCGAGCGCGTGATCTACATCAACACCGGCTTCCTCGACCGCACCGGCGACGAGATCCACACCTCGTTCGAGGCCGGGCCGATGATCCGCAAGAACGAGATCAAGAACACGCCCTGGCTGCGCGCCTACGAGGCGCGCAACGTCGAGATCGGGCTCGCCGCCGGCCTGGTCGGCCGCGCCCCGCTCCGCAAGGGGGTGTGGGCCGCGCCCGACCAGATGGCGGCCATGCTGGAAGCCAAGCGCGCCCATCCGCTCGCCGGCGCCTCGTGCGCCTGGGTTCCGTCGCCGACCGCGGCCACGCTGCACGCGCTGCACTATCTCGAGATCGACGTCGCCGCCCGGCAGCGCGAGATCGCGGAGGCGACCAGGACGCGGAAGACCGGCCTGGGCGAGCTGCTGACCTTCCCGCTCGCGCCCGAGAGCAACTGGTCCCCCGACGACGTCCGCGCCGAGCTCGACAACAACGCCCAGAGCCTGCTGGGCTATGTCGTGCGCTGGGTCGACGCCGGCATCGGCTGTTCCAAGGTCCCCGACATCCACGACGCCGGCCTGATGGAGGACCGCGCCACGCTGCGCATCTCGAGCCAGCACATCGCCAACTGGCTGCACGCCGGCATCGTCGGGAAGGAGCAGGTGCTCGAGACGCTCTGCCGCATGGCGCTCGTCGTCGATCGGCAGAACGAGGCGGATCCCGGCTACAAGCCGATGGCGCCCGCCTATGACGGGCCGGCGTTCAAGGCCGCCTGCGACCTGGTCCTGCAAGGCCGCGACCAGCCCAACGGCTACACCGAGTTCATCCTCACCCGTCGCCGCCGCGAGGCGAAGGCGGCGGCGTAGAAGGCCCAGGGGCGCTGCCCCTGAACCCCGCTGGGGCGAGTCGCCCCAGACCCGCCTGACGTCAGTGAGGGCGGTCCAGGGGCCCAGCCCCTGGCGGGGTTCGGGTCAGAGCCCCGATTTTGCGCTCGAACCGAAAGTCCCCCGATGCCCTTCGAAGTCCAGGTCGGCCCGCCCCAGATCGCCATCCACCAGGGCCAGACGGTGCTGATCACCGGGGAGGACGGGCAGATCTCCTGGCCGACCGACAAGGGCCTCTATTTCCGCGACACCAGGCTGATCAGCGCCTGGTCGGTGTTCGCCAACGGCGAACGATGGGTCCTGCTCAACGGCGGTCCGATCAACTACTACGCCTCGCGCGTCTTCCTCACCAACGGCGACTTCCTCACCCAGGACGGCCACATTCCGGCGCGCACGCTCTCGCTGGTCGTCAGCCGCGAGATCGACGGCGGCATGCACGAGGATCTCGACATCACCAACTACGGTCTGAAACCGGTCAGGTTCAATCTCGAGATCGCACTGCGCTGCGACTTCGCCGACACGTTCGAGGTCAAGTCCGACACCATCATCCGGCGCGGACGCATCAGCACCGAATGGAAACAGGACACGCAGTCGCTCTCCAACATCTACCGGAACCGGGATTTCGTGCGCGGCGTGACGATCACCGCGGTCAGTGCTCCCGTGCTCTACGCCAACGGACGCCTCAGCTTCGAGATCGAGCTCGCACCAGGGGCGGGATGGCACTGCTGCCTGCACTACGACCTGACCGACGGTGCGACGCGCATCGCCTCGCCCGGCGATTGCGTGGCGCACGACGCCGAGGGCCGTCACGCCGCCGACCTGCGGGACTGGCAACGGCGGGTGCTGAAGATCACCACGTCGAACGAGGAATTCTACCGCTATTTCCATCAGGCGATCGCCGACATGGCCGCCCTCCGCCTGCCGATCGGCGATGGGGACCACATGGTGTTCCTGCCGGCAGCCGGCCTGCCCTGGTTCATGGCGCCGTTCGGCCGCGACAGCCTGATCGTGTCGCTGCAGAACATCACCGTCTATCCGGAGTTCGCGCGCGGGTCGCTCGAGGTCCTCGGCGGCCTGCAGGCGACCGAGCGCGACGACTACCGCGACGCCGAGCCGGGCAAGATCATGCACGAGCTTCGCTATGGCGAGCTCGCGCACTTCAAGCTGATCCCGCACACGCCCTATTACGGCACCGCGGATGCGACCCCGCTCTGGCTCATCACCCTGCACGCCGCGTGGCGCGCCACCGGCGATCGCGATCTCCTCGACCGGCATATCGGAACCGCCGAGGCCTGCCTCGCATGGATCGACGCGTCCGGCGATCTCGACGGCGACGGCCTGCAGGAATACCAGACCCGATCGACCGCCGGCTACGAGAACCAGGGCTGGAAGGACAGCGGCGATGCGGTGATGTATCCGGACGGCACGCTGGTGCGCGGTCCGAAGGCGCTCTGCGAACTGCAAGGGTATGTCTACGACGCCTGGCAACGGATGGCCCAGATCCACGACGTCCTCGGCCACGCGGACCGCGCCGACGAGCTCCGCAACAAGGCCGCTCGGCTCCGGGTCCGGTTCGACGAGGCGTTCTGGGACGAGGCGAGCGGCTTCTACGCCTATGCGCTCGACGGCGACAAGAAACAGGTCCTCTCGGTCGCGTCCAACCCGGGGCATTGCCTGTGGTCGGGCATCGTGCCGCCCGAGCGCGCCGCACGCGTCGTCAGGCGGCTGATGGCGCCCGACATGTGGTCGGGCTGGGGCATCCGCACCCTCTCGGCCGACCATGTCTCGTTCAATCCCTACGCCTACCAGCTCGGCGCGGTCTGGCCGCACGACAACTCGATCATCGCGCTCGGCTTCAAGCGCTACGGCTTCTCCGCCGAGGCCGCGCATGTCGCGCGCGACATCAGCGCCGCCGCCAGCCATTTCCAGGGCAACCAGCTGCCCGAGCTCTATGCCGGCATCCAGAGACACGTCGGCAACTTCCCGGTCCAGTATCTCGGCGCCAACGTCCCGCAGGCCTGGGCGGCGGGCTCCGCCTTCATGCTGCTCCAGGCGATGCTCGGCCTCTCCGGTCATGCCGCGGACCGCAAGGTCTTCATCGATCCCGACCTTCCCGACTGGATGCCCGACATCACGATCAGTGACCTGACCGTCGGCAAGCAGGATTTCTCCATCCGCTTCTGGCGCGACGGCGACCGGACCGACTACGACGTCGTGGCAGGCGATCCGGCCATGGTCGAACGACGACCGTTCGGCTCGACGTTCCCGGTCGAAGGCAGTCGTCCCGAAGGGCCTTGATTTCGGTCGGGACATCGGGAGGCGTCCTGCGACGCGCCGTCGTCCTGCTCGTCCTGCTGGCGGGCGCGCTCCCGCGGCTGGTCCCCCGGCCGGCTCCCCTGCAGGACTGGCCGAACCATGTCGCCCGGATCCATATCCTGACGGGCCTGCTGGGCGGCGATCCGTTCTGGGACCGGTTCTATCGACTGACCGGCTTCCTGGTGCCGAACGCGGTCATGGACCTGGGACTTCTCGGGCTATCGCGGGGCGGCCTGCCGATCGGAACAGCGGCGCAGGTGTTCCTGCTGGCGACCTACGCCGTGTTCGTCGGCGGCTTCTGCGCGACCGCGCGTGCGCTCGGCGCGTTCGATCTGCTCAAGCCGGCCTTCGCCGTGCTGCTGTTCTACTGCCATCCGCTGTTCTGGGGTCTGGTCAGCTACATCCTGGCCACGGGATTGCTGCTCTGCCTGCTGGCGCTCTGGCTCGGCGCCGAGGAGAGGCCAGCAGGCCGCCTTCTCGTCGCTGGCGCCGGAAGCGTCGTGCTGCTGTTCACGCATGTCGTGGCGGCCGCGGTCTGGCCGCTGATCCTCGCCGCGTTCGATCTGCATCGCGTGCGTGCCAGTTCGGCGCCGGTGTCGCGCCGGATCCTGGAGGGCGGCTCCTGTCCCGCGGCGCTGGTGGTGGCGGCTTGTCTGCTTCGGGCGATGCCTGGCGGCACCGGCCATGATTTCTCGATCCGCTTCGCCGGCAGCTCCCCCGCCGATTTCGTCGAGCACAAGCTGGAAGCGCTCGGCGAGGCGCTGCTGGGCGGCAGCATGGCGCAG
>CAXTUK010000253.1:0-4043 GCA_964247395.1 uncultured Acetobacteraceae bacterium | reverse complement strand
GCCTCGACCCGCGCCGCGGCGGCCGCATCGACGTCCAGGCCGCCATCGAGGGCGAGGACGAGAAGACCCGCTCCCTCGCGTCCGTCCGCCGGCAGCGCGAGCGCGAGCGCCGCCAGGCGGAACTGGAGCGCCTCCGCGCCGACGGCGTCCGCCACGTGCGCGACGTCATCCTGCCGGAGGAGATCACCGTCCAGGAACTCGCCAACCGCATGGCGACCCGCACCGCCGACGTGGTGAAATCGCTGATGCGCATGGGCGTCATGGCGACCGTCACCCAGACGCTCGACGCCGACACTGCCGAACTCGTGATCCAGGAATTCGGCCACCGGGTCCGCCGCGTTTCCGAGAGCGACGTGGAGCTCGGCATCGAAGGCAGCGTCGACCAGGACGCCGATCTCGAGAGCCGTCCCCCGGTGGTCACCGTCATGGGCCACGTCGATCACGGCAAGACCAGCCTGCTCGACGCGCTCCGCTCCGCCGACGTCGCCTCGGGCGAGGCCGGCGGCATCACCCAGCATATCGGCGCCTATCAGGTGACGATGGAGACGGGCGAGCGCATCACCTTCATCGACACGCCCGGCCACGAGGCCTTCACCGCCATGCGCAGCCGCGGCGCCCAGGTCACCGACCTGGTCGTCCTGGTCGTCGCCGCCAACGACGGCGTCATGCCGCAGACGATCGAGGCGATCCGCCACGCGCGGGCCGCCAACGCCCCGATCGTCGTTGCGATCAACAAGTGCGACCTCCCGGGCGCCAACCCCAACCGGGTCCGCCAGGAGCTCCTCCAGCACGAGGTCGTCGTCGAGGAGCTGGGCGGTGAGACCCAGGACGTCGAGATCTCGGCCACCAGGCGCACCGGCCTCGACAAGCTCGCCGAAGCGATCTTGCTGCAGTCCGAGATCCTCGATCTCCGTGCCAACCCCGACCGCGCCGCCGAGGGCTCGGTGATCGAAAGCCGCCTCGATCGCGGCCGCGGTCCTGTCGCGACCGTGCTGGTGCAGCGCGGCACCCTGCATGCGGGCGAGATCGTCGTCGCCGGCGCCGAATGGGGCCGGGTGCGCGCGATGCTCGACGACAAGGGCCAGCCCCTCAAGCACGCCGGTCCGTCGACCCCCGTCGAGCTGCTCGGCCTGTCTGGCGTGCCCGACGCTGGCGAACCGTTCGTCGTCGTCGAGAACGAAGGGCGTGCGCGCGAGATCTCCGAATTCCGCCAGCGCAAGGTTCGCGACCGGAACGCGGCCGGCATGACGGCCGCCCGCGGCACGCTCGACCAGATGCTCGCCCGCATCCAGGCCGGCGCCCAGAAGGAGGTCGCACTCCTCATCAAGTCCGACGTACAGGGCAGCGCCCAGGCGATCAGCGCCACCGTGCTCAAGCTCGAGCACGAGGAGGTCAAGGTCCGCGTGCTGACCGCGACCGTGGGCCAGATCACCGAGAGCGACGTCCAGCTCGCCCGAGCGTCCGACGCGGTGATCGTCGCCTTCAACGTCCGCGCCACCAGCCAGGCGCGCGAGTTCGCGCAGCGCGACGGCGTCGACATCCGCTACTACTCGATCATCTACCAGGTCGCCGACGACATCGAGCAACTCGTGAAGGGCAAGATCGCCCCCAAGCATCGCGAGCGCTTCCTCGGCTACGCCGAAATCCGCAAGGTCTTCGACATCACCAAGACCGGGAAGGTCGCCGGCTGCATGATCACCGAGGGCCTGGTCAAGCGCGGTTGCGGCGTCCGCCTGTTGCGCGAGGGCGTCGTCGTCCACCAGGGCGAACTGAGCCAGCTCAAGCGCTTCAAGGACGACGTCCGCGAGGTCGCCCGCGGCTACGAATGCGGCCTGTCCTTCGCCGGGTTCAACGACCTGCGCGAGGGCGATCAGGTCGAGTGCTACGAGATGGAGCTCGTTCCGGCCTGATGAAGCCGGGACGGCCTGCCGCCGGCGCGCCGAGCCAGCGCCAGCTCCGCGTCGCCGAGGAGATCCGCCACGTCCTGGCGGAAATCTTCGCGCGTGCGGAGTTCCGCGATCCCGACCTGGCCGCCGCCCACCTCACGGTCGCCGAGGTGCGCATCGGCCCCGACCTCAAGCGCGCCACCGCCTTCGTCTCCCGTCTCGGCCGCGCCGACGTGACCGAACTCCTTCCCAACCTGAAACGGGCCGTTCCGTATGTTCGCGGCCAGATGGCCCGCACGCTCCGTCTGCGTCAGGTTCCCGACCTCTCGTTCCAGCCCGACATCGCCATCGACTACGCGACCCACGTCGACGAACTCCTCCGCTCTCCGGACGTCGCCCGGGATCTGTAGGTGAGGCGAGATGATGGCGCTGCTCCGAACGCCGGCGGAGGCGTCGTGCGAAGCACGCTCTTGCTTGATGCCTTCCGAAGCCGGGTTTTCGCGCTTGTGTTCGCAATCTATGCAGCGGTCGCCATACTCAGCTTCGCGTCGCTGATGCCACCGTTCGAGAATCCCGACGAGTTCAACCACTACAATCGTGCCGACCTCGTCGCCACTGGTGCGATGATCGCTACCCGTTACGCAGGCCCGAGCACGTCCGGCGGCAAGGTCGATATCGGAACCGACGAAGCCGACAGCATTATCGGTGTCGTCCGCTTCCACCCCGAACGAAAGGTGACCAGGGCGATGCTTCAGTCGGCCGGCGCCGTGCGCTGGGGCCGGCGTGTCTGGCTGACCTTCGACAACACAGCCATCTATCCGCCCTTCTTCTACATCCCGGCGGCCCTCGGCATCCGTGTTGGACAGGCGCTTCGTCTGCCAGTCGTCCGCACATTGCTGCTTTCCCGGGTGCTCGCCGGCCTTGCCTGCCTGGGACTTGCGACGGCCGCGATCGTCGCGGCCGGCCCTGCGGCGCCGTGGCTCTTCAGTGTTCTCTGTCTGCCGATGTCCCTCTCGCAGTTCGCGTCCGTATCGCAGGACGGAACGATGTTCGCGGCCGCCGCTCTGTCGGTGGCATGCCTCGTGCGCCTCTCCCGAGAACCCAAGCGGCTGGAATGGCTGGTCCTGCTCTGCATCGCGCTCGATCTCGTCATCATGGCCCGGCCGCCCTACGCGCCCCTGGCGATCATCCCGTTGCTCGTGCCCGGCCTGCATCGGCATCGACGCCGTCTCGCCGCTCTGGCCGTCATCGCGCCTGCCCTCGTCTGGAGCGGGCTGACGGCGGCCTTCACCGCGATCAACGCCCATGCAGCTGCCGGTGTGGCGCCGGCGACGCAATTGCTGCACCTGGTGACCCGACCGGCGCACTGGCTGACGCTGGTACGCAACACCTACGCCCGGCAGGGCCTGACGGGTATGCCGTTCATCGACGAGTTCGTCGGCCTGCTCGGCTGGACCGACCTGCCGTTGCCGTCCCGTTACTATACGATTGCCAAGGCCGTGCTGGTCATCGCAGTCCTGGCATCCTGCTCGCACCCGCCGGTCATCTTCCGACCCGGCCGCCGCCTGGTGGTCCTCGCATCTCTTCTTCTCTCGTGCCTTGGCCTTTTCGTCTTCGAATACGCCAGTTGGGACGGTCTCGACGCCGACCGCGTGAACGGCGTGCAGGGGCGCTACTTCATTCCGCTCGCGCTGCTCGTTCCCGCCATTCTCCCTGGCTGGCGCCTGCCCCGCCCGCTGTCGGATGTCGCGGCCGTCTTGCTTCTCGTGTTCCCGGCGTTCTCGATTGCCGTCGTCCTCCGGGCGATCACGCTCCGGTATTATGTCTGACGCCGGCTATCCCGCGCATCCGTCCGGCCCGCTCCGTATTAGGGTCGGCACCGACCTCACGCCCGGCCCGTCGTCCGCGACCTGCCGATGGGCGCGCGTTGACCACCTCACATGAACGCCGCCCTCATCGTGGCCGCCGGTCGCGGCCGTCGTCTCGGCGGCCCGATCCCCAAGCAATACCGGCTGCTCGGCGGCCTCCCGGTGCTTCGGCGCACGCTCGGCGTTTTTATCTCGCACCCTGCGGTCGCGTGCGTGCGTGTCGTCATCCACCCCGACGACCGGGGGCTCTACGACGAGGCGTCCGATGGCCTTGACGTGCCGCCGCCGG
>CAXTUK010000252.1:0-4044 GCA_964247395.1 uncultured Acetobacteraceae bacterium | reverse complement strand
CCGAACTCACGGCGTATACCGTCAGCCGGACCCCGCTGACGCGACGGCAACCGCGCCTGACCTGATCCGGCGGCGGCAACCTTGCCGCGTCTCCTGGAGTAGCGGTGGTCTTGCCCGTTCGAAACGATTTGCCCAGCCGCCTCGCCTGCCGTCCCGCCAGACTCGACTCCGATGCCCGGACCGGTGCGAAGACGGGCTGGTGGTGTTGCTTCGGTCTGTGGGCCTTCGCGACTGCCTGCAACCTCGGCAAGCCATTTCACATCGATGACACCGCCCACCTTGAAATCACCAGGTGGATCTTGGCGCATCCGCTACACCCCATGACAGGGCTGGTGAACTGGAGCGGCAGCCCGGAACCAATTGCGCGCTTGAACCAGCCGCATCTCTATTTCTATCTCATGGCGGCTTGGGAGCGCGTGTTTGGCGACAGCGAGATCGCGATCCATGCCCTGATGGCGCTGTGCACCGGAGCCGCGATCGCGGTGTTCTATCGGCTGGCGTTGCTGTTCAGGCCGCCGGTGGCGATCTGGCTGACGGTTCTCTTCTGCCTGGGGCCGGCCTTCGTCATCGGGCAGAACACGATGGTCGATGTCCCCCTGGTCGGCCTGTGGATAGGTTTCTTCTTTTGCCTCCTGCGCTACGTGCGAGAGCCTCGTCCTGATCTGCTCGCGCTTGCCGGCATCCTGTGCGGCGCGGCGGTCCTGGTGAAATACAGCAGCCTCGCGCTCCTGCCGGCGATGGTGCTGCTGCCGCTCGCCTGCCTCCGTCCGAAACACGTTGCCATGGCGGCCATGCCCCTGGTGATCGTGCTGGCCTGGTCAGGCTTCAATCTTCTGGATTACGGCCGGGTGCACATGCTGGACAGACCCGAAAATCCGTTCGCGGCGTCTCTTGTCGCCGGCAATGCGGTAAGTTGGGTCATGACCTTGGGCGGAGTGGTTCCATTCGGCATCGTGGCCGGATCGGTCCTGCTTCACCGGCGTTCCTTCATGAGCCTTGATGCGAGACCGGTCGCAGTGGCGTCTGCGCTTGTCGGGTTGGCCGCGCTCGCCGGGGGCGTCTATCTCGGCATCGTGCCCGACACCGAATCCAGACGCATCCTGATCACGGTGTTCGCCGCAAACGGCGTTGCCACGATAGCGGTCGTCCTGCTTCCCTTGACCGGCCGCCTTTCATTGCGCGGCGATGCGCATTCCCGGCTTGAACTGTTGATTCTGCTCTACTGGATTGCAGCAAGCACCGGGTTCTACATCATGTTCACTCCGTTCATGGCGACACGGCACGTCTTGACAATCCTGCCGGCGATGACCTTGCTCGTCGGCGTCCTGCACGAGCGACAGGTACGTGGCGCAGCCGGATGGTGCATGGCCCTGGCAAGTGCAGCATTGACAATCGTATTGACGATTTCAGACTGGAATTTCGCCATGTTCTACAAGACCGAAGCACCGAAGCTTCGGCAGTCGGTTCCCGTTTCCGCGCACGTCTGGTTCACCGGTCACTGGGGATGGCAGTGGTATGCTGAACATTCCGGCCTGCGTGAGCTCGACGTCCACAATCCAAGATTTGCACCCGGTGACTACTTGGCCGTACCGCTGGACTTGGGCGGTGACGACCCGATCAATTCAGATCTGAAGCTGACGGAGCTGCGGACGGATCGGCGGAAGGCTTCATGGCGAGACCTGTTCTGCACGGCAAACCCGGCCAGCTTCTACGACTCCAACATCCATTTGCCGCCATGGACAATTTCCCGGCATTGCGGTGGCCAGATCACTATGTTTCGGATCGGGGTGTCCCGACCAGGCTGAGAGCCGCCGTTCAGCGGCTCTGCCATACCAGGGTCGCCGATACGGCGTAGTTCCAGACCACGCCGATCAGCGATCCGGCCGTCCCTGCCAGCAGCAGGCCGGACCTACCAGCATACAAGCTGCGTGCGATACCGACATTCGCGATGGCGCCGAAGCCGCAAACGATCATGAACAGCACGAGCCCGCGCAGGAAACGCACGCCGCGCAGCCTCTCGTTCCGGTAGGTGAGGGAATTGTTCAGCAGGAAATTCGCGATCATCGCGACCAATGTGCCGACCGTCTGGGCAGGTCCGAAATGGAGGCCAAGCTCACGGAAACCCGCCATGACCCCGAGGTCGACCACCACCCCGATCACGCCCACGAGCGCGAAGGCGAGAAAGCGCGGCGGGACGACGCCGTGCAGCTTCTTGTCGATCAGCAGCCCGGCAAACTGCACGAGCACGAGCGGGTCCAGCTTGCTTTGACCGGCGACACGCTCACGGAACTGGAACGGCACCTCGAGCACTCGCAAGGGCGTTCGCGATGCGAGCGCGAGGTCGAGCAGGATCTTGAAGCCGCGTCCGTTCAGTCGCGGCGCCAGCGTCTCGAACAACTGGCGCGGCACGGCGAAGAAGCCGCTCATGGGATCGGACAGGGGAACGGGCAGCATCCTCTGCGCGAGTCGGATGCCGGTGGCGGACAGGACATGGCGGTAACGCGAGCTCAATCCTTCGGAGTTGCCGCCCTCCACGTGCCGGCTGCCGACCACGAGATCGGCCCCGCCCCGCCGCAGGAGATCCAGCATAACCACCAGCCGGGTCTCATCATGCTGCAGGTCGCCGTCCATCACGACGATGAAGCGGGCCGAGGTGGACAGCGCTCCCTCGATGACGGCCGAGGATAGGCCACGGCGCCCGATCCGGCGCAGGCACCGGACGCGCGGATCGCGTGCCCCCATTGCCCGCGCCTCGTCTGCCGTGCCGTCCGGACTGTTGTCGTCGACGAACACGACTTCCCAGCTCACGCTGGCCAGCGCGTCGGAGAGCTTTTCCACCAGAACCGGAACGTTCGGCCGCTCATTGTAGCAAGGCACGACAATCGCGAGTTCCAGACCGGCGTGTCTCTCCGCGATCTGGCTTGCTCCGGTTTGCACGAGACCGGTTGCAAGCGAATCTTGTTGCATGGAGACTTTCCGCTGACAGGATAGGATCAGGCACGAACACAGGATGACATTGCCGGAAGGGTAGCGCTGAGCCGGCCGCCGGTGCGGACCGGTTCGGCGCGGCGGGCGAGGCCGGTCGCGTCGTCGGTCTCGACGAACAGGCCGCACAGCGTCGCCTCGCCTTCGGCCGGGTTCAGACGCTCGCCGTTCAGCTTGCGCCAGAACCGCTGCGAGGCGCCGTCCTTGTTCATGCCGATGACGCTGTCGTAGTCGCCGCACATGCCGGCGTCGGTCTGGAACGCGGTGCCGCCCGGCAGGATCTGGTGGTCGGCGGTCGGCACGTGGGTGTGGGTGCCGACGACGACGGAGACGCGGCCGTCGAAGCTGTGGGCGAAGGCGGCCTTCTCGCTGGTCGCCTCGCCGTGCAGGTCGATCAGGATGGCGGCGACCGGGCCGCCGGCGAGCGCGCCGCCGCGCCGGTGGCGCGCGAGCAGTTCCTGTGTCGCCCGGAACGGGTCGTCGAGCAGTTCCATGAACAGGCGGCACATGACGTTGACCACAAGGGCGCGCCGGCCCTGCGGCAGGTCGACGAGGATCGAACCGGCGCCCGGCGTGCCGGACGGGAAGTTGAGCGGGCGGATGATGCGCGGCGTGCGCTTGATATGACCGATCAGTTCCTTGCGATCGAAGGCGTGATTGCCGAGCGTGACGACGTCGGCGCCGGCGGCGAACAGGCTGTCGGCCATCCCTGGCGCCAGGCCGAAGCCATGGCTGGCGTTCTCGCCGTTGACGACGACGAGGTCGGCGGCGAGCCTGGCGCGGAGGCCGGGCAGATGCTGCTCGACCGACTCGCGGCCGGCGCGACCCACGACGTCGCCGAGAAACAGGAGACGCACGCTCAGAAGCTCCCTTGGTCGGTGACGATGGCGTCGAGCCGGCGGTCGTGCGGTCCGGTCGGGACGCTGTCGATCTCGGCGGTCGCGTGCGCGAAACCGATCGCGCGGGCGGCCGGACGCGCGGCGAGCGTGCGATCGTAGAAACCGCCGCCGCGGCCGAGCCGGTTGCGCCGCCTGTCGAAGGCGAGCAGCGGAACCAGGA
>CAXTUK010000251.1:0-4046 GCA_964247395.1 uncultured Acetobacteraceae bacterium | reverse complement strand
GCCGGGCCAGCTGGATGTCCGAAAACCCCAGCGCCTTCAATCGCCGCATCGCGCCGGCCTGCTGCGGCAAGCCGTCGGCGGCGACCGCGCGCTCGGCGGCGACGATGGCCGCGCGCTCGTTCAGGAACCACGGATCGAACCGGCACGCCTGGTGCACCTCCTCGATCGTCAGCCCCGCCCGCAACGCCTGCGCCGCCATCAGCAATCGTTCCGGCACCGGCGACGACAGCGCCGCCCGGAACGCGTCCGCCCCGCCATCGCCCGGCGCCTCCACCGGATCGAGACCGGAAAGACCCGTCTCCATGCTGCGCAGCCCCTTCTGCAGCGCCTCGCAGAAATTGCGCCCGATCGCCATCGCCTCGCCCACCGACTTCATGCTGGTCCCCAGCAGCGCCGGCGTCCCCGGAAACTTCTCGAACGTGAACCGGGGAATCTTGACCACCACATAGTCGATCACCGGCTCGAAGGCTGCGGGCGTCACCCGCGTGATGTCGTTGGCGAGCTCGTCGAGGGTGTATCCCACCGCGAGCTTCGCCGCGATCTTGGCGATCGGGAACCCGGTGGCCTTCGACGCCAGGGCGGAGGAGCGAGACACGCGGGGATTCATCTCGATGATCGTCATCCGCCCGTCGCGCGGATCGACCGCGAACTGCACGTTCGACCCGCCGGTGTCGACGCCGATCGCGCGCAGGCACGCGATCGAGGCGTCCCGCATCCGCTGATACTCCTTGTCGGTCAGCGTCAGCGCCGGCGCCACCGTTACCGAATCCCCGGTATGCACGCCCATCGGATCGACGTTCTCGATCGAGCAGACGATGATGCAGTTGTCCGCGCGGTCGCGGACCACCTCCATCTCGTACTCCTTCCACCCGAGCACGCTCTCCTCGATCAGCACCTCGGTGGTCGGCGACGCGTCGAGCCCCGACGCCACGATCGCGTCGAACTCCTCGCGGTTGTAGGCGATCCCCCCGCCCGTCCCGCCGAGCGTGAAGCTCGGCCGGACCACCGCCGGCAGCCCGCTCTCCGCCAGCGCCGCCCGCGCTCCGGCCATGTCGCGCGCGATCCGCGAGCGCGGACTCTCGATCCCGATCGCCGCCATCGCGTCGCGGAATTTCAGCCGGTCCTCGGCGCGGTCGATCACCTCCGCCCGCGCCCCGATCAGCTCGCAGCCATGCTTCTCGAGCACCCCGGTCTCGTGCAGCCGCATCGCCGTGTTCAGCGCCGTCTGCCCGCCCATCGTCGGCAGCAGCGCGTCCGGCCGCTCGCGCGCGATCACGGCAGCGACGAACTCCGGCGTGATCGGCTCGACATAGGTGGCGTCCGCCAGCCCCGGATCGGTCATGATCGTCGCCGGATTGGAATTGACCAGCACCACCCGATACCCTTCGGCGCGCAGCGCCTTGCAAGCCTGCACGCCCGAATAGTCGAACTCGCAGGCCTGCCCGATCACGATCGGCCCCGCCCCGATGATCAGGATCGACGCAATGTCGGTGCGCTTCGGCATTCCCATCCTCCAGAAGGCCAGCCGCGCCGCCCCTGGACCCCGCTGGGCCAGCGGCCCCAGACCCGCGGATTGCGAACAGCTTCGCGAGTTCTGGCGTTGTTAGGCGGGCTTTGCAGCTTGCACGCCGCGCTCCCTTTCCCGTCGCTTGATCCAGTTCCAACTGTTCTCAGGAAGCCATCCTTGCGACTTCTCAGGCTCTACTGCGATCACCAGAAAACTTGTGCTCTCGGAGAGAGAGTGCAGGCGACTTGAGACCTCCTCCGCAGTCAATGGAGTAGTCACCAAGAAAATCCCGGGTAAGTAGTTCCACCAGCTCGGGAAGTCCTTGCTGTTTCGTACGAAGTCCTTTATGGCGCCAACATTCAGGTCGGGATCACTCACGTCAAGAGCAATCAAAAATGTAGTTCTACTCATTCTCCGACTCCGAGTTATCTGTAACAGTTTCGGGCTTTCGCGCTGGAGATCCCGGGGCCGAGCCTCCCTCCTTTTCAAGTTCGGCATCAGTCTTGGCGTTCAAACGAGCAAGACGTTCCTCCGCACTCTGGTTTAGCTCCAGATCTTTCACGGGAGCATAGGCAATAAAGGCAGCATAGCCGATCAGGCAGACCCCGAGCCCGAACTCCGACCAAAACCGTGCTGGAGGTAATTTAGAAGCTAGATGGAGGGTCAGCGCGGCCGCCGTGGTAAACAAGCTCGCGAGGTAGGCAAGCGCATACGACGGTGCCGAACCGTGCCTCGACAGGCTGCGGATCGTTGGCACTTTCATGCCTAGGTCCGTGCTTTCATTAATGCATAAAACCGCCCGAACAGATGCTGCGCGTCCGAGGGCCCGGGCCCCGCCTCCGGGTGATACTGCACCGAGAAGCACCGCCGCGCCGCGCAGGCGATCCCCTCGTTGGACCCGTCGAACAGGCTCGCATGCGTGACCAACACCCCTTCGGGCAGTGACGCATCATCGACCGCGAACCCGTGGTTCTGGCTGGTGATCTCCACCCGCCCGGTCGCCAGCTCGCGCACCGGCTGGTTCGCCCCCCGGTGCCCCTGGCGGAGCTTGTAGGTCCGCGCCCCCAGCGCCAGTCCCAGCAGCTGGTGTCCGAGGCAGATGCCGAACACCGGCACCCCCGCATCGAGCACGCTCCGGATCGCCGGCACCGCATAGTCCGCCGTCGCCGACGGATCGCCCGGCCCGTTGGACAGGAACACTCCGTCCGGTCGATGCCGCAGCATGTCGTCCGCCGACGTCTCCGCCGGCACCACCGTCACCCGGCACCCGGTCGCCACCAGGCTGCGCAGGATGTTGCGTTTCGCCCCGTAATCCACCGCCACCACGTGCGGCCGCTCCCCGTCGGGCAACATGACGGCTCCGCCCCAGGCCCAGCGCGTCTCCTCCCAGCCGTAGCTCTGCGTGCAAGACACCTCGCGCGCCAGATCCATCCCTTCCAGCCCCGGCCAGTCCCGCGCCCGCGCCAGCAGCGCCGGCAGGTCGAACCTGCCGTCCGCCGGGTGCGACAGCACGCCGGTGACGAAGCCGCCGTCGCGTATGCGCAGCGTCAGCGCCCGCGTGTCCACGCCGGCGATCCCCGGCACGCACCGCTTGCGGAGCCACCCGTCGAGCGCTTCCGTCGACCGCCAGCTCGACGGCTCGGTCGGCAGCTCGCGCAACACCACCCCGCGTGCCGCAACCCCGTCGGCCTCCAGGTCCGCCATGTTGGTCCCGACATTGCCGACATGCGGCAGCGTGAAGGTGATGATCTGCCCCGCGAACGACGGGTCCGTCAGCGTCTCCTGGTAGCCAGTCATTCCGGTCGAGAAGCACACTTCCCCGATCCTCGGCACGTCGGTGAACGCGCCGAACCCAACGCCCCGGATGACCGAGCCGTCGGCCAGCACCAGGACCGCCGTCGCACCGTCCGGCGCGCCATCGCCCACCCGCTCCTTCCGTCCCGACAGGTCACCGATCGGAATGCCGCTCGCTCGGCTGACGGCGCTCCAGTGCTTCGACGGGATCGCGCCCGCCTGGCGCCATTTCCGGACCGCCTCCAGCCCGACCCCGGTCGCCTGGGCGGCCGCCTCTGGCCCGCCGAGCCGCATGATGATCTCGTCGATCCCGATCATGCGCGAAGTGCTATCATACCTCGCCGACCTCGGGAAATAACTTCCCAAGCCAACCCAGCATTCCAATCTCGGGACCAGACTTCCCATGAGCTTACGCACCCGCTTCTCCGACGACCTCAAGACCGCCATGAAGGCCGGCGACGCCGCCCGCGTTTCCACCATCCGCCTGATCATCGCCCGCATGAAGGAGGCCGACATCGCCGCCCGGCCAAGGGGCGTAACAGGGGTGAGCGACGACGACCTCGTCCCCCTGCTCCGCTCCATGGTCAAGCAGCGCCACGACGCGGTCGCCCTCTACCGCCAGGGCGGTCGCGAGGAGCTCGCCGCCCGCGAGGAAGCCGAGATCCGCCTGATCGAGACCTACCTGCCGGCCACCCTCGACGGCGCCGGCCTCGACGACGCCGTCGGCCGCGCCATCGCCGAGACC
>CAXTUK010000250.1:0-4057 GCA_964247395.1 uncultured Acetobacteraceae bacterium | reverse complement strand
GCATAGAGCCGCATCATGTTGAGACTCAGCAGCATCATGATCCCGACACCCACGAAGCCGGCAACCTGCCTGATCCCGATCGCCCTCAGATACGGGAAGTGCAGACCGACCCACAAGTAGAAGCCGGACATCAGCACGTAGTAGGCGGCCCAGGTCAGCGTCATCAGCTGGTAGAAACGCCTCGCATGCGGGAAGGCCACCGCCTCCGCTCCCGCCTGCTGGGTCAACAGCTCCTCGATCACCGAACACCCACGAGCGCCGAAGGCGAAAAAGACGCCGACCAGAAAAGCACTGACCGCGCCCTCGAACTTCAGCATGAACGGTGTCTTCGAAGCCAGGTCCACGATACCGAACACGATTGCCAGGCTCGTGGTCAGCACATAGAGGCGCGGAAATCCGATCCCCCAGCGCCGCCGGCGCCAGATGTCGATCGCGACGAAGACTAGCGTGCCGGCGATCGCCGCCTTGAGCCCGATCGTCTCGAGCAGGGCATAGAAGACGATGATGCCGCCGAAATCGTAGGCGCCGGTGCGCGCGACACCCGCCAGCCCTCGCAGGAAGGCGCTCACAATGCCGACACCCTGCCGTCGCGCAACGTCACCACCCGGTCCATCCGCGAAGCGAGATCGCGGTTGTGCGTCGCGATCAGGGCCGCCACGCCGTGATCGCGCGCGACACGCAGCAGCTCGGTGAACACGATCTCCGACGTGCCCACGTCGAGATTGCCCGTCGGCTCGTCGGCAAGCAGCACCGCCGGCCGGTTCGCCAGCGCGCGCGCGACCGCGACCCGCTGCTGTTCGCCACCCGACAGCTTGCCTGGCAGATGGCCTTCCCGGTGCTGCAACCCGAACGCTCCCAGCAGTTCCCGCGCCCGCGCCGCCGCGTCCCGGCGGCCGACCTTCGCGATCAGTTGCGGCAGCACCACGTTCTCGAGTGCCGAGAACTCGGCCAGCAGATGATGCGCCTGATAGACGAACCCGATCTCCGACCGCCTCACCTGCGTCCTCTCCGCATCCGACAGACCGCTCGCCCGCCTGCCGCGAACCAGGACGTCTCCCCCATCCGGACGCTCGAGCAGACCGGCCAGGTGCAGCAATGTCGACTTCCCTGTTCCGGACTGGGCGACGAGCGCTACCACCTCGCCCGACCCGACCACCAGGTCGGCGCCGCGAAGAACCTCGAGTTCCGTGTCCCCGGAGCGGTAGCGCCGTTCGAGACCGCGCAGCTCGATGGCCGGCTCACTCATGACGCAGGGCCTCGACCGGGTCGGTCCGCGCCGCTCGCCAGCTCGGATACAAGGTCGCCAGCAGCGACAGCGCGAGCGCCATCACGATCACCTTCGCGACCTCGTCCCACTCGAGCTTCGCCGGCAGATGCTCGAGGTAATAGACCTCCGGATTGAACAGCGTCGTTCCCGTGGCCGACTGCAGCCACTGCCTGATCCGCTCGATGTAGAGGCAGAACACCACGCCCAGGACCGTACCGGCGACCGTCCCGGTGACGCCGACAGAGGCGCCGCACATCAGGAAGATGCGCATGATCGCCCCTCGACCGGCCCCGATCGTGCGCAGCACCGCGATGTCGCCCGTCTTGTCCTTGACCATCATGATCAGGCTGGAGATGACGTTGAACGCAGCGACCACGATGATCAAAGTCAGGATCAGGAACATCACGTTCTGCTCGACCTGGACGGCGGCGAAGAAGCTGTTGTTGCTCTGCGTCCAGTCGAGAACCCGAAGCCGCTGGTCCGACAGCGCTCCCGAGATCCGCCGCGTGACCGGCGTGACGCGTTCCGGGTCGTGCACGCGCACTTCGATCTGCGAAACCGCAGGCGGATCGTCGAGCTGGAAATAGACCTGCGCCGCGTGCAGCGGCAGGAAAACATAGCTCGCGTCATAGTCGTTCACGCCCGCCTGGAAGATCGCGACCACCTGGTAGGCCCTGACGCGCGGCACGGTTCCGAACGCGGTCGCAGCGCCGTTGGGCGAGATCAAGGTGATCCGGTTCCCCACCGTCAGGCCGGTGCGCTGGGCCAATGTCATGCCGATCGCGATCGCGTCGTCTCCCTTGAAATCGTCCAGAGTGCCGGCCCTGATGTTGCCGCCCACCTGGGGAAAGCGCTCGAGGTCGGCCTGGCTCACGCCTCGGACGACACCGCCGCCCGAATAGGGACCGGACGACAGCAGCACCTGCCCGTCCACGATCGGGGCGGCGGACACCACACCGGAAACCTTGTCGATCCGTGCCGCAAGGTTCGCGTAATCGGCAATCGACGGCCCCTCGCCATAGACGCTCAGATCGCCGTTGAAGCCCAGGATGCGCGACAGCAGGTCCGCCTTGAACCCATTCATGACCGACATCACGATGATCAGCGTGGCCACGCCGAGCGCGATGCCGACCAGCGAAAAGCCGGCGATCACCGAGACGAACCGCTCGCCGCGACGCGCGCGGAGATAGCGCGCGGCCACCATTCTCTCGAACCGACCGAACATCGCCTCAGCCCAGTCGCGCGATCGCGTCCTCGAGGGTCAGCTCGACCCGCTCTCCAGTCCGGCGGCGTTTGAGGTCGACGCGGCCCGACGCGGCCCCGCGCGGACCGACGACCACCTGCCACGGATGGCCCATCAAGTCGGCGTCCGCGAACTTGACGCCCGCCCTCTCGTCACGGTCGTCGAGCAACGCCCGATCGTCGAACGACCGATAGAGCCGCTCGCAGAGAGCGTCGCAACCGGCGTCGCCCGGCTTGAGATTGAGGATGCCAAAGTCGAACGGCGCAATCGCGTCCGGCCAGATGATACCCGCGTCGTCATGGCTCGCCTCGATGATGGCTCCCATCAGGCGCGAGACGCCGATGCCGTAGCTGCCCATCTCCGGATGCACCGGCTCGCCGTCCCGCCCGGTCACCGTGACGCCCATCGAACGGGTGTATTTGTCACCGAAATAAAAGATCTGTCCGACCTCGATCCCCCTTCCCTCGCGTCGCCGCTCGGCCGGCACCGATGCCCAGACCGACACGTCATGCTTCTCGTCGGTCGCCGCGTAGATCGAGGTCACCATCTCATAGAAGCGAGCGAGATCGCCTTCGCTCGCGTAGTCGAATTCCGACCGGACCCAATCGAACTTCTCGAAAGCGGCGTCATAGAACACGCCGCTCTCCCCGGTGGGCGCGAGCACGATGAACTCGTGGCTGAGATCGCCGCCGATCGGCCCGGTCGCCGCCTGCATCGGGATCGCCTGGATGCCGAGCCGCTGGAAGGTTCGCATGTAGGCGAGCATCATCCGCCGATAGCTCGTCACCGCCCCCGCGTAGTCGACATCGAACGAGTAGCCGTCCTTCATGAGGAACTCGCGCCCGCGCAGGACCCCGAAGCGCGGCCGCATCTCGTCACGGAACTTCCACTGCAGGTGATAGAGCATCTGCGGCAGATCGCGGTACGAGCGCGCGGTCTGGGAGACGATGTCGGTGATCATCTCCTCGTTCGTCGGCCCATAAAGCAGGTCGCGCTCGTGACGGTCGCGCAGCCTCAGCATCTCGTCGCCATACTCGTCGTAGCGCCCGGACCGTCTCCAGAGCTCGGCGGGCTGCAGCGTCGGCATCAGGATCTCCTGGGCTCCCGCCGCATCCTGCTCGGCACGGACGATGTCGGCGATCCTGCGCAAGCTGCGGTTCCCCGCCGGGAGCCACGCATAGATCCCGGCGGTGACCTGCCGCACCAGGCCGGCGCGCAACATCAGGCGATGCGACGCGATCTGCGCCTCGGCAGGGGTCTCCTTCAAGGTCGGCAGGAAGCTACGTGACAATCGCATGAGGATCCGCTCGCGTGTTGCTCGTGCTTCTTGGGTGATCGGGTCGCCGTCCGCAAGGGACCCCTTTGCCGCAACGCACAAGTAATGACCATGAAAGTCAAGTAGAAGCGCAGCCTGCACCAGAAAGCGCGTGACATCACGAGGGTGAGAGAATAAAAAAGGCCCGCGCAGCCGAATGGCGCGCGGGCCAAGGCTAGGGAGGAAACGCCAGTCACCCGGCAGGACAAGGACCCTTCCTTGGCCGGTCGTG
>CAXTUK010000249.1:0-4065 GCA_964247395.1 uncultured Acetobacteraceae bacterium | reverse complement strand
GACACCGACCAGGATGGTGCGCCGCAGGCCAAACTGCGGCGCGCCGACGCCGACACCGGTGCCGTCGCGGATCTCGTATTTCCGATCGAGCAGGTTGAGCACGTCGAGGCGCAGTTGCGTCGCCTTCAGTCCAGGCAGATGCAGCGTCTGCACGGCCGAGACATTGATCGTGTAGTAGCCCGGCAGCGCGAGCCCGTTCGGGATGGTTCCTGATGCGCGCAAGCCGCTTCCGACAACGAGGTCGGCCGAGAGCCGCGCAGGAAACCTGGTCTCGCCGGCGACGGTGTAGGCAACGCCTCCCGAGCCGGTCCAGCGCTGGTCGTGGTCGAGATGGATCCAGCGCCGCGCGATGTAGGCGAGGTCGGACGCGCTGAAGTTGAATTGGGCGGAGTCGATATCCTTGCCGATCGCGCGCGAGTAGGCGACGTTACCATAGAGCGACCACGGACCGTGGTCGTAAGTGCTGTTGAGTTCGTAGCCGTGGTCCTCGCCGCGGGCGTAGTTGAAGGCGGTCAGGATGATCGGCGCGCCAAACTGGCCCTCGTCGATCAGGCTCTGCGCCGCCTTGTAGTAGGCGTCGAAGCCGGCCTGCCAGCCGGGCAGCAGCACCTGCGTGACGCCGCCATCGTAATAGTTGTCGCGCTCTGCCTTGACCGTGCTGTCCTCGGTCACTTCGGATGCGGCGCTGGTCGCGTCGAAGACAGCGATGGAACTCTGGCTCACGAGCTCGAACGGCGGGGGCACGAAATAGCGCGAGTAGCCGCCATGCAATGTCGTGGTTTTGGTTGCCTCCCAGACGACGTTGACGCGCGGACTGAACTGGTTCTCATGGGTGTATTCGTCGATGACGTCGAAGCGCGCGCCATAATTGACGATCACATGCCGCAGGATGTGCCACTCGTCCTGGACGTAGCCGCCATAGAGACTGCCGGTCTTGCCGAGGCCCTGGCGGATGTCGAACGGCTGGTCGCTCGCGGCGAGCGTATTGCTGCCGATCACCTGCGACGAGGCGAGCCCGGCGCCGCTGGTGGTCACGTCGGAGTTGGCGCCGATGGCGGGCAGAACCGAGGAATCAGTGGATGTGGAGTTCCGCTCGCCGATCACCTGCAAGCCGGCGCGCAGCGTGTGGGCCGGCGAGACGGTCCAGACCACGTCGGTCTGCCCGCCTGTCGACACCACCGAGCGGGCCGCCGTCTGCGCCACGCCATTGAACAGCAGGTCGCCGATCGGGTCGGGCGAGTAGTAGAGCGACGAGTAGCGGTTGAACACCTCGGTCTGCAGGCCGACCACGCCGATCTGTTTCTGCAACGACAGGATGCCGAAATCGGTGATCTCGCGCTGGTGCTCGTCGAGATTGGCGCTGTCGTAGTTCGCGACGCCATCATCGTTCAGCCCGAGATCGGGCGTCTGGGCCGGGTTGTTGGGGATCTGGTAGAACTCGTTCGAGGCGCCTGCGAGCAGCGACACGCGCGTCGTGTCGTCGATGATGTCCGACAAATGCACCAGGCCGTGCGACTGGTTGCTCAGATCGTGGACCGGGTTGAACGATGCGGTCGGGTTCTCGATGCCGACCCGGTTGTGCAGCAGGTCGCCGGTGGCGAAGATGTCGAACGTGCCGGCGTGGGCGCCATACTGGAAGCTTGGCTGGAAATAGTCCCGCGCGCCGCCATAGATCGAGATTTCGCCCCCGGGATCGGTGATGCCGGTCTTGGTGGTGATGTCGATCACCGCCGCGGTGTCGTAGCCGTACTCGGCCGGCAGTGCGCCGGTGATCAGCGACAGCGAGTGAGCGAAGCGCGTCTCGAGCGCCTGGCCGAACACGGTCAGTCCTTCGGGGAGCTGCACGCCGTCTAGTCGGAACTGGATTTCGTTGTGGTCGCCGCGGACGTGGATCTGGCCGAAACTGTCCTGGGCGACGCCCGGCGCCTGCAGCAGCACCGCGTTCAGCGGCGCGTTGTCGCCCTGCGGGATGGTGTCGATGCTGCCGCGGCTGAGCTTGTAGACGGTGGCGCCGAGGCTCGGCTCGAGGCGCGAGCGCGCCTGGTCGAGCTGATGGCTGATGTGGATGACAGGGACATCGATGACGTCCTGTGCGGCCGGAGGCAGGTCGCTGGTCGGGTCGCTCGCACCGGAGGCGGCCGCGACGGGGCAGAGAACCAACGCCAACGCGACCGGGAGGGCGTTCTTTCGTGATGGCATCGTGCGGACGTCCTCGCAGCAGGCTGGGAGGACTCGTATACGCTATGATATATTGTAACACTAGCATGGCTGACGATGGCCTTCGGCGGGGTCGGTGCAGCGCCTCGATCGTTCTGTCGGCTAGGTCGCCGACAGCGTCGCGAACACGTCGCCCTCGGGCGTGCGACCGAGAATGTGGGTGCGATGCCAGAGGGCATAGAACAGCAGGGTCCAGGCAGCGTGGCGCTGGTGGCGCCCGTCGGCGGCGCGGAACAGCGCCGCGACCCGGTCGGGACGGGCAATCTCGGCGACGCCGTCCTGCTTGGCCACGAGCGGCCCGAGGCGAGCGCCCTCGGCGGCGATCCAGGTGCCGACCGGCACGGTGAAGCCACGCTTGCGCTCGAAGGGGCGGGCCTGGGGTAGGTTCCTGGCCAGCCAGGTGCGAAGCAGGTACTTGCCGCGGCCGTCGCGCACCTTGAGGTGGTCGGGCAGCCGGAAGGCGGACGCGGCGACGCCGGGATCGAGGAACGGCGTCCTGCCCTCGACCCCGTGCGCCATCAGGCACCGGTCGAGCTTGAGCAGCAGGTCGTGCGGCAGCCAGTCGGCCATGTCGGCGGCCTGGGCGGCGGCCAGACGAGTGCGGCCTGCGGTCGCGGCCGCGCCCTGGGAAGCGCGGATCGAGTCTCGCCAGTTGCCGTCCTGGTTTCGCAGCACCCCCAATCCGTCGAAGCTGCCTCGGGCGCGCATCGGGCGGCCGCCGAGATACCAGGGACGCATGGCGCGGCGGTAGCGGCCGTAGCCGGCGAAGATCTCGTCGCCGCCTTCGCCGGACAGGATGACCTTGACGTCGCGGGCGGCGCGCCTGGCCAGCAGCCAGGTGGGAATGATGGCGTAGTCGGCGACCGGATCGTCCATGCAGGCGACGATGGCCGGAAGATGACGCCAGACCGTGGCCTCGTCGATGGCGAGCGTCTCGTGGCGGGCGTTGCAGGCGCGGGCGACGGCAGCGGCGGCTTCCGATTCGTCGGCGGCGCCCGGGGCGTCGAAGCGGGCGGTGTAGCTGCGGACCGGGCCGCCGATCCGGCTCGCCATGGCGAGAATGGCGGCGCTGTCGATGCCCCCCGAGAGGAACAAGCCGTAGCCGACGTCGCTGCGAAGATGCAGGCGCACGCTTTCCTCGAGCGCCGCATCGAGGCGATCGAGGGCGGCGGCCTCGTCGATGGTCTCGGTGGGTCCGTCCGGCAGCGGGCTGCGGCGGGAGCGCTCGAGAATGTGGCCGTCGACGGCGCGCAAGGTCTCGCCGGGCAGCACGCGCTCGATGCCGGGGAAGATGGTCTCCATTCCGGTGGTGAACTGGAGCTGGAGGAGCTCGTCCCGGGCGTCGCGACGCATGCCGCGGCTGACGAGGTCGCTCTTGAGCAGCGCCTGGGGTTCGGAGGCGAAGGCGAGGCCGTTGGGCAGTTGGGCGACGTAGAGCGGCTTGATGCCGAACGGATCGCGGGTGAGGGTGACGGAGCGGGCGGCGCGGTCGTGCACGGCGATGGAGAACATGCCGCGAAGGTGCGCGGCATAGGCGTCGCCATGGGCGAGCCAGAGATGCAGCGGAGTTTCGCAGTCGCTGCCGGTTGAGAAGCGGGCGTCGGGCATGGCAGCACGGAGTTCGAGATCGTTGTAGATCTCGCCGACCGCGACCAGCGCGGCGTTGCCGGCGAACAGCGGCTGGTCGCCGCCGGCGACGTCGATGATGGCGAGACGGCGATGCAGCAGCGCGATGCGGCCGATGGTGGACGAGCCCGCGCCATCCGGACCGCGATGCGCGAGTGCCGCCGACATCGCGGCCAGCGTGGCGGTGTCGGGTGGTGGGACGCCCTGGGCCAGGGCGATGCC
>CAXTUK010000248.1:0-4072 GCA_964247395.1 uncultured Acetobacteraceae bacterium | reverse complement strand
AATCGGCACACGAGAATGGGCAACGGTCAACTTCTAGGGCGGTTGGTATTACCTGTAGGTCTCCTAGCGATAATAATAGACCTACTGAATGTCGGAATCGGGAACCTCGAGGAAGGGAATGTTGCCGAGGAACCAACCCCGATCATTGAGGGCGCCGAGGAGCGCCGCATGATTCAGGAACTGCGTGCCGCCGGGTGCGGCGTCTGGGTAGGGAACCGGCGGGTCGATGGCACCTGCCGAACGGGCAACCAGAAGGGACGCGGCGAGCCATGTCGAGCAGGGCAGGAGCTTGCGCATCGGACGTATCCCCCCTCCCATTTGTTTTGCCGGACCGTAACTGCGTTCTCCTCGCTGTCAAGCAGAGCGGGCGACCGCACGCCGACGTGAACGGGAACACGGGCGAATGGATTCACGCGGCGTCGAAATCGAGACTTTCCCGCTGGTTGCTTGCTGGTTCGTCAGCATGCTCGAAGTGGTCTCAAGATCATGACAAAAGCAATCCCAACGACATGGCCGATGCTGCATCGTGCAATTCTATGCGGTGAGCGGATCGCTGGCCGATGTCCGTCGATGGGACGAACCGGCAAGCGGCGGGGCGTGGGAAGCAGCGCGCTGCGTCCTTGCCGGAGACCGGGGCTTTATGTTAGCTTCTAACACCTTTATTGACAGTCAGCCCGTCCTCAGGTTGGCGCGGAGGAGGCCGATCGTGGATTTCTTCGAGGGCGCTCCGGGGCGCGTGGTCGACGTCGAGACCGACTGGCTCCGGGCAATGATGGCTCGGTCCGAGCACCTTGGCCGGATGGGCAGCTGGATGATCGACCTCTCCACCGGGACGGTTATCTGGTCGGCGGGACTGCACGGGATCCTGTCCGCGTCGATGGACGGCGTGATGACGGTCGAGCGGGCGCTCGGCCTGATGCCGGCCCCGATCAGGGCCAGCGTCGAACGCGCGATGGAGCCGGGGGCGCAGGACGACGAAACGTTCGACGTGACATGCCTGCATGCGGTTGCCGGGAGCGGAGGACGTTGGCTTCGCTCCTCGACGCAGCGCCGAACGGAGGCCGACGGATCGGTCCGCCTGAACGGGATCGTTCGCGACGTGACGGACGAGCATGTCATGGAGGAGCAGCTCCGCCACCTGGCGCGGGATGACGCCCTGACGGGGCTGTGCAACCGGAGGCGTTTTGTCGAGGAGCTCGAGGCGGCGCTCGCGGCAGGAGGCCAGCGTCCCGGCCCGCTGCTGGTGCTGGGTGACGTCGATGGGCTCAAGGCGGTCAACGACGTGCACGGGCATGCGGCGGGAGATTCGCTGCTGATCGAGGTGGCGCGGCGGCTCGAGAGCGTCGCCGGGCCGGACGATCTGGTGGCGCGCCTCGGCGGCGACGAGTTCGCGATGATCCTCGCAGGCTCGTTCACCCCGGTGGAGGCGCACCGGCGCCTGGCCGCATTGGTCGGGCTGTTCGACGAGACGGACGATCCGCGTGCGAGCGTGGGCGGCATCGGGATCAGCCTCGGTGCGGCAATCTGTCCCGGCGGGGACCGCCGATCCTCGACGCTGCTGACCGAGGCCGATTGCGCGCTCTACCAGGCCAAGGCGCTCGGACGCCGGCAGGCGTGCCTGTATGACCAGGTGCTGCATGCGCGCATCGAAGGGCGCAAGCGGGAGCTGCGGGAGATGGGCGCCGGTCTTGGCCGGAACGAACTGGAGGTGTTCTATCAGCCGATCGTCGACCTCCGCACCGCGGCGGTTCGCGGGGTGGAGGCGCTGGTACGGTGGCGGCATCCGTCGCGCGGGCTGCTGCCTGCGAGCGCGTTCGCGAGTTCGCTGGCCGACCCGCGACTTTCGCTGCGGATCGGCGACTTCGTGCTGGATCGTTCGCTGCGGCAGATGCGCGAATGGATCAATGGCGGGCTCGACGTGCTGTGCGTCAACGTCAACGTGTCCTACAGCCAGCTGCAGCGCGGCGAGGAGCTGTTCAGGCTCGTGCATTCGAAGCTCGGGCAGTATGGCCTCTCGCCCGACAGGCTGAAGGTCGAGATCGTCGAGAGCGTCTTCCTCGGCAATCATTCCGACGCGATCGTCGAGACGCTCGCCCGCCTGCAGTTGCTGGGCGTGGTGGTGGCACTCGACGATTTCGGAACCGGGTTTGCGTCGTTGACGCATCTCAAGCAGCTTCAAGTGGGACGCATCAAGATCGACCGGTCTTTCATCCAGAATCTGGGGACCGACGAGAGCAGCGCGGTGATCAGCCGGTCGATCATCGATCTCGGGGCCAATCTCGGCATGCGGGTAGTGGCCGAGGGGGTCGACGATCTGGTGCAACTCGCGTCGCTGCTGAAATTCGATTGCGACTGCGGGCAAGGCTACCTGTTCAGCCGGCCGTTGCCGGCCGACGCGATGCAGGAGTTCCTGGATCGCTGGAACAACAAGGGACACTTGGTGATCGCGCGGGCGCGCGGCGCGCCCATGCCGGCGTTCGCGACGGCGCCGATCGCGCCTTTCGACGGACGCCCGTCACCTGGCGCCTGGAGGCCTGGGAGCAAGGAAGATCGGCTCCGGTCCCCCGGCTTCCTCGCTGAGGTTGCAGCACGGCGCTGAACGGATGCGATCGCGGGCGTGTCGACGACGACGCTGATGCGAGAGCCGCCGATTGCCGCTCCTGCCGCCGCCGAGGACAACGATCTCGAATTGTTCCGCCCGACCAAGATGTGATTCCTGTTCCGGCCACGGGCCGGATCCGTCACTCGAACTTGGCGGCTTGCGGGGCGAGCCCGTTGATCAGCGCGCCGTCGGGGCGGAGCAGCTCGGGAGGAACGTCGAAGCGCTGGCCGTCCATGTCGTGCACCGTAAGGCCGACCGTGGGGTCCATGACCGGACGATGCGCAAGGGCGTGCAAGGGAACGACCGCGATCGGAGGGGGTGCGGCGTGCGCCGCCTTCGTCGCGAGGCTGGCGGACAGCGCCAGGGCGATTGCGAGGATTCGCGATGAGGCAGACATTGTCTTATCCGTTCCGTTTCGTCGACATCATCATCGGCGTGGCCCGGATGTCGTTCTTTCGGCGGCGGTGCGGAATTGACGCCAAGCGAGAGACAGGATTGCGGATTCGGCAACAATGGATCGCTTCGCTTCGATGATGGCATTCGTGGCGTCGGTGGACGAAGGCTCGCTGGCGGCGGGAGCGCGCCGGCTGCGGCAATCGCCCGCTGCGGTCACCCGTTCGATTGCGGCGCTGGAGGGACGGCTTGGCACGCGGCTGCTGCACCGGACGACGCGCTCGCTGCGCTTGACGGAGGCCGGCGGGGCGTATCTGGAGGCGTGCCGGCGGGTGCTCGATGCGCTCGATGCGGCCGAACAGGGGGCGTCGGCGGAGATGCGCGAGCCGCGCGGCCTGCTGACAGTCGCCGCACCGGTGCTGCTCGGACGGCTCGCGCTGCGGCCGGTGCTGGACCGATTCCTCGATGAGAACACGCAGGTGCGGGCGCGACTGCTGCTGCTCGACCGGTTGGTCAATCTGGTCGACGAGGGGATCGATGCGGCGGTGCAGGTGGGCAAGCTGCGGGATTCGGGGCTTCAGGCCACGCGGCTAGGCGAAGTGCGCCGGGTGATCTGCGCGACGCCCGACTACGTGGAGCGGCACGGCGCGCCGCGGACGCCGGACGAATTGACGGGGCACGCGTGCATCACGGCGACCAACCCGGCGGCCGGCGAGACATGGAGCTTTCTCGACGGGTCGGGCGGCGGCCGGCTGCGGCCGGTCGCGCTCACGCCGCGATTGTCGGTCAACAGCGCGGCAGCCGCGATCGACTCGGTGCTCGAAGGACGAGGCGTCAGCCGGATGATGTCGTTCCAGATCAGGTCGCAGCTCGAGGACGGCGCGCTGGTGCTGTTGCTGGCACGGCACGAACCGCCGCCGGTGCCGGTGCATCTGGTGTTCGCGCACGGGCGGCAGGTTGGCGCGAAACTGCGTGGGTTCCTCGATTTCGCTGCGCCGCCGATGCGGGCGGAGCTGGCCCGCACGGCAAGGATCGCGGCGGTGGCGGCGGCTACCAAGCACGTGCCGCGCCGCAGTG
>CAXTUK010000247.1:0-4083 GCA_964247395.1 uncultured Acetobacteraceae bacterium | reverse complement strand
GTCGCGCAGGATGCCGCCGACGCCGGTCGCCGCGCCCTGGTAGGGCTCGATGAAGCTCGGGTGGTTGTGGCTCTCCATCTTGAAGACCGCGGCGAGCCCGTCGCCGATGTCGACCACGCCGGCGTTCTCGCCCGGGCCGTGGATCACCCAGGGCGCGGTCGTGGGCAGTGTGCGCAGCCAGACGCGGCTCGACTTGTAGGAGCAGTGCTCGGACCACATCACGCTGAAGATGCCGAGCTCGGTCAGCGTCGGATCGCGGCCCTGGATGGCGAGGATCTCGTTCCATTCGGCCGAGGAGAGGCCGAATTCGCGGGCCAGGAGCTCAGACAAGGTCAGGGGCTCCGCCCCTGGACCCCGCTGGGGGCAGCGCCCCCAGACCCGCAAAGAACGGAAGGCCATCGACACCTCCGGTCAGGTCGTCGACCATGTCTTCGAGATGAGGCATCAGGCCCAGGGTGCGACCGCCGTTGCCGACGATGCCGGCGATGCCGTTACAGCTGCCGTTCACATCATCCAGATAGCGGAAGACCACCCTTCCCTCGCCTTCGAGTTCGGCAAGCACCTCCTCGTCGGCGACGTAGTTGCCGTCGCCATGCGCGAGCGGCGCGCGGATCACCTGACCGGGCGCGTAGAGGCTGGTGAACACCGTGTCGGTGCGCTCGACGCGCAGGCGGCAATCCTGCGACAGGAAGCGAAGACCGGCATTGCGAAGCAGCGCACCGGGCAGCAGGCCGGCCTCGGTCAGGATCTGGAAACCGTTGCAGACGCCCAGCACATGGCCGCCGGCAGCCGCGAAGGCGCTGATCGCGCCCATGATCGGCGAATGCGCGGCCATCGCCCCGCAGCGGAGATGGTCGCCGTAGGAGAAGCCGCCGGGCAGCACCACCAGGTCGAGCGGCGGCAGGCCGGTCTCCTTGTGCCAGACCATCGCCGGCCTGCGGCCCGTCGCGCGCTCGAGCGCGATCGCCATGTCGGCTTCGCGATTGGTGCCCGGGAAGAGGACGACTCCGGCGCGCGTCACTCGCGCGTCACTCGCGCCTCATTGGGGCTTGCAGGGATAGGCCGCGTGCAGGGCGTCGAAGGTCGGGATCGCGGCGGGCTGGGAGAGCACGTCCCGGTGCGCCTTGAGGTAGTCGACGACGGTGGAGTGGAGCTGGTCGGCGGTGGTGTCGTTCGGGATGCAGGTCGCGCCTGCGAAGCTGTGACCCTGCTCGGCGGTCATGTTCTTCTCCGCCCCGGCGATGCCGTCGCCGACGCCGCTGATATAGCCCTCGCAGATCAGCCTGCCCTTCGGGTTCTCGCAGGCGCCGAGCAGCTTGGCTCCGGTCAGGCGCGAGACGCGCTGCGCATCCGCGGTCCGGGTCGCGAGCCCGACGGCCAAGGCGATCAGGGCAGGTGCTACGAAGGTCGGACGGATCATGCTTTGAGCTCCACGGCGAAGGTCTCGATGACGGTGTTGGCGAGCAGGCGTCTGGCCATCTCCTCGGCCCGCCCGCGCACCTCGTCGGGAGCGCCGCCGCCGAGCTCGAGTTCGATCACCTTGCCGGCACGCACCTCGCCCACCTCCGGATAGCCGAGCTGGTGCAGGGCGACGCCGATGGCGCGGCCCTGCGGGTCGAGCACGCCGTCCTTCAGCATGACGGTGACGATGGCTTTCAAGGCCGGGGGACCTTCACTGCATCAGCTCCGGGCCCTTGAGGTCGGCGTTGCCGGCCTCGGGCAGGATGCCCAGCCGCCGCGCCACCTCCTGGTAGGCCTCCTCGACCCGGCCGAGATCACGGCGGAAGCGGTCCTTGTCGAGCTTCTCGCTGGTCTTGGTGTCCCACAGGCGGCAATTGTCCGGGCTGATCTCGTCGGCGAGCACGATGCGCATGTCCTCGTTCTCCCACAGGCGCCCGTATTCGAGCTTGAAGTCGACGAGCGTGATGCCGACGCCGAGGAAGAGGCCGGACAGGAAGTCGTTCACCCGCAGCGTGATCGAGACGATGTCGTCCATGTCGGCGGTCGACGCCCAGCCGAAGGCGGTGATGTGCTCCTCGGCCACCATCGGGTCGCCGAGCGCGTCGTTCTTGTAGCTGTATTCGAGGATCGAACGCGGCAGCCGGGTGCCCTCGGGAATGCCGAGACGCTTGCTGAGCGAGCCCGCGGCGACGTTGCGCACGATCACCTCGAGCGGGATGATCTCGACCTCGCGGATCAGCTGCTCGCGCATGTTGAGCCGGCGGACGAAGTGCGTCGGGACGCCGATCTCCTGCAGCTTGAGCATCAGGTGCTCGCTGATGCGATTGTTGAGCACGCCCTTGCCGGTGATGACGCCGGACTTGGCGCCGTTGCCGGCGGTCGCATCGTCCTTGAAGTACTGGACCAGCGTGCCGGGCTCCGGCCCCTCGAAGAGGATTTTCGCCTTGCCCTCGTAGAGCTGTCGACGCCGCGCCATAAGGGGCTCCCGTGATGGTTTCCAGAGGCGAGGCCCCTGGCGGAGTCCTGAGGGTCTCATGTCGAAGACATGTTACCGCATGAGCCCCTAGAGCTTCACTTCCTCGAAACCCGAACGATCCGGGGGTCCCGCGGTGAACAGCCAGTGCGGCGTCTCCCGGCCGGCGCCGGCGCCTGGAACGCCGAGAAGGGAGGAGGAGGATGTCCCGAACCCGGTGCGTGGCGGAATGTTCATCTCGCTCCCGGCCGGGAGCGACCGGTCCGACATCAGCGCGGGCCAGTCGCCCCAGTGGGGCGGCTCGGGCAGACGCGCCTTGTCGAAGCGCGGCAGATGGCGGGCGATGCGCGGCGTGTGCGGATCGTCGGGCTCGCCGGCGGCGAGCATGTGCAGGCCGGGCGGGAACGGGTGCATCTCGGGATGGCCGTAGCCGAGGCCGCGCAGGAACCAGGCGCCGTCGCGGTCGGCGACGACCATGTTGAAGGAGCGCCAGGACGCCGCCTCGATCTCGGCGACGCGGCGCGCGCCGGATTCGGCGTCGTTCTCGCGCAGGGCCAGCAGCGGCAGCTCGCCCCGGCTGCGCTTGTTCGGCGCCGGGCCGAGCGAGCCGACACGGTTGAGCACCACGGCGACCACCCCCGCCTTGTTGACCGCCTTCCAGGTGCCGCCGCCAGGAACGTCGAGGCCGCCGATCACGTCCGGCTGGTCGGGCCAGTGGGCGGCGGGCCATTGCCATGGACGGTCCAGGCGTTCGTCGCGGTTTGCGCCGAAGAGCAATGGCCAGGCCGCGCCGGGCCTGAGGATGAAGACGACGGTGCACACCGCGCCCTTCTAGCCAACCGGCGCGCCAATACCAATGGGGGCTCCTCGGGTCGCTGCCCGGGCCGTCAGCGGACCGGTGAGACGCCGAACAGGGAGGGATGGCCCACGAACAGGACGAGCCAGAGGACCGCGCCCGCGGCGAAGGGCATCACGCCGATGCCGGCGGACGGCCAGCCGCGGCCTCCCGGGAGGATCGATGTCGCAGCCTCGAGCCTTCGCCAGAATGGAGGATTGCGGGCCGCGATCTTGGCGTCGATCGACGGCATGCCGGCCAGCGCGGTGACGAGGAAGGCGCCGAAGAACAGGACCGATGCGAGGTCGCCGTTGCCGACGACGTGAACGCCTGCCCAGATCGCGAAACTCCACAGCATCGGGTGCCGGGTCAGGAGGAAGATGCCGCGGACTTCGGCGCCGTCGCCGCCGATCGCGGTCGGGTTGCGTGTCAGCACGGCGCCCATGAACAGGGTCGTGGCGAGGAGCATGAAGGCGGCGAGCACCCAGAGCAGCGGCGTCGATGCCAACCAGAGCGGCCGGTACGGCGCCCTGCCGTAGGCGGCGCAAAGCAGCGCGATCGCCACGACCGAAACGACCGAGAAAGCTCCCCTGAAGCCGTTCTCGCCGATCCGGTGCGCGACGATGCCCCGCAGGGAGGTGCCGGCGACGCCGACATGCACCCCGACCCAGAGCGCCGCCGCGAGCGCCAGCAGCGTCAAGGGCCGGCGTCGGCGGCGAAATGGTCGCGCAGGGCACCGAGCCAGACGGCGACGGCCTCGGCGCCCGGGTCGGGATGGGTGCCGACGCGGTCGGCGAGATAGCTCGAACGGCCG